>CAYUIQ010000036.1:0-47447 GCA_964444795.1 uncultured Planctomycetaceae bacterium | reverse complement strand
GACACCCCGGCCAGGACAACTTGACGTTTGGCGGGCATCCGTAGCGGCACTGTCCTCCCAGGAAACGTGTACTCCGGCGTGGGCCATCGTTCCGAAATACCGGATCGGCCCCGCTCGGGGTTTTTTTATTGGTTCCGATCCAGGAGAAACCGCCCATGGGCGTCCCCGATCTCACTCCCCGCTCCGTTGCCCCCGTCCAGACCAAATACCGCCGCATCGCCACCCCGATCCCGGTACCCGAATCGATCCCCATCCTGGAAAAGCTCGCCCGGCTGGAGCCCCGATTCATGCTCGGCCAACCGCCGATCGTCTGGGATCGGGCCGAGGGTATTTTGGTATTCGACCGCTGGGGGAACCAGTGGATCGACTGGACCAGCGGCGTGTTGGTGGCCAACGCCGGACATGCCCATCCACACATCCGCCAGGCCGTGGCTCGGCAAGTCGAGCATCCGCTGATGCACAATTTCATGTTTCCCACGGAAATCCGCGCCCAAGCGGCCGAAGCACTGCTCGGCGTGGCTCCCGCACCGCTGGAGAAAGTCTACTGGCTGACCACCGGTTCGGAAGCCGTGGAATGTGCCGTTAAACTGACCCGAAATCACGGCCGGGCCATCGGCGGCGACCGCAAAATCGGCATCGTCACCTTCCAAAACGCCTTCCACGGCCGCACGCTGGGCTCGCTACAGGCCGGCGGATTTCCCGGGCTGAAGGAGTGGATCGTCAACCTCGACAAGGACTTCGTCCAGGTGCCCTTCCCCGACGGTTTTCGCGGCGGGCCCGACATGAGCTTCGACGGCTTTCTCCGGGCGCTTGACGACCTGGGCATGACGCCCGACCGCGTGGCCGGCGTGATGAGCGAAACCTATCAGGGCGGAAATTCGAGCTTTATGCCGGCCGAGTACGCCCAAAAGCTTCGCCGATGGTGCGACGAGCACGAGGCACTGTTGATCTTCGACGAAGTGCAGGCCGGCTTCGGGCGCTCCGGCCGGTTTTGGGCATTCGAGCATTACGGGGTCGTGCCCGATCTGGTGACCTGCGGCAAGGGGATCTCCAGCGGGCTGCCCGCCTCGGCGGTGATCGGCCGCCCGGACGTGATGGATCGGCTTCCGCCCGGCTCGATGACCGTCACCCACTCGGGCAATCCGCTCTCGATGGCTGCCGTGCTGGCCAATCTGGAGGTCATCCAGAACGAGAACCTCGTCGACAACGCCCGGCGGATGGGCGACATTTTGCAGCCGGAAATGCGACATCTGCAAGAGCGATTCCCGAAGCATATCGGCTGCGTGCATGGGAAAGGCCTGGTCGCGTCGTTGCATATTGTCCACCCGGGCGGCACGGATGCAAACCCCGATCTGGCCGACGACATCATCATGCGTTGCGTGGGCAAGGGGCTGATGCTCTTCGCCGCGGTCGGTTACGGCGGCGCTTCGGTCAAGGTCTGCCCGCCGCTGGTCATCGGCGAAGAAGCCCTGCGCGAAGGCATTTCCGTATTGGAAGAATCGCTCCAGGAGGCCTGTAATGAGTAACGCCGCTGGCTCGTGTATGGACGTCGTGGTCGTGGGCGGAGGGATGATTACTGCCGATCAGATCCTGCCGTCGCTATATCAGATGCAGCGGGTTGGCCAAGTGGGCACAATCAAGATCTGCGCCCTGAACTCCGCGCCGCTGCGCGAACTGGCTCAGTCGCCCCGGTTGACCGAGGCGTTTCCCGACTGCGCGTTCGAGCCGTTTCCGGCTCTGGACGAGCCGCCGGAGAAGATGCACGGCGGTCTCTTTCAAGACGTGATCGCCGCGCTGGCGCCGCGTAATCTGGTGGTGGTGGCCGTGCCGGATCACGTTCACGACGAAGTGATCCGCACCGCCCTGGAACACGACCAGCACGTACTGGCCGTCAAGCCGCTGGTGCCCACCTTCGCCGAAGCCGCCCGGATCGAGACGCTCGCCCGGCAGCGTGGGCTGATGGTGGGCGTGGAGTATCACAAGCGGTTCGACCGCCGCGCGCTCGACGCCCGGGGACTTTATCGCGCCGGGCGTTTCGGCCGGTTCCAATTGGGCGAAGCCCGAATGATCGAACCGTATTACTACCGCCATTCGAACTTCCAGAACTGGTTTACCAAGGAGAACAGCGACCCGTTTACCTACGTCGGCTGTCATTACGTCGATCTGGTCTACTTCATCACCGGCTTGCGGCCGGTCGAGGTTTCGGTCCGCGGCGTCGAGGGCACGTTTCCCAACGGCAACACCGGCTATCTCTGGTCGACCGGCCAAGTGGTCTGGGAGAACGGAGCCGTGCTAAGCGTCCTCAACGGCCTCGGCTACCCGGACCGCGGAGCGGGGATGAACGATCAGGGCCTGACCATGTACTGCGAAGGGTCCGACTGCGGCGCGATCCTCCAACACAACGACCAATTCCGCGGCGTCAGCCACGGCTACGTCGACGACGGCCCCGAGGCCGTCTTCCGCTATGTCAGCCCCGACTATTTTCGTCTGGTCTCCTGGGAAGGTGACGGCCAGAAACCGATCGGCTACGGTTACGATTCGATCGAAGCGATCGCCCTGGCCGCAGCCCGCGTCAACCGTTCGGGCGACGGTTTGCCGGATGAAGAAGCTTTGGCCGCGCGACAAAGGACCCTACACGAGATCGACACCCAAGGCCTGCTAGCCACGCCTGCCAACAGTTCCATCAACGAACTGGTGACCGAAGCTGCCCGCCTCTCGATCGCCGCCGAGGGCCGGTACGCGCGGATCGAGTATGGGGAGGTGCCGAGTGTTGGGTTGCGGTAGTAGGGTGAGTGCTCGCATGTGCTCGCACACACCCTACTCGCTGGATTCTCAATAGACTAGATGCCCGTTTCGATTCGTTTCTGAAGCGGTACAGTCGGGTTTGCCAAAGGATGAAGTACCCAAGTGGTGGTTCTATCACATAGGACAACCAAGCCAATGAACCCCAGAGATCCAATGGGCGCACCGCAAATACTCGCGACTGCGAATCCGATTAGGGCACAGAATGGTGTTACACAACAGAACGGTGCCACCCAGGACGGAAGCTGCGAGTGAATAGGAGGAAGCATGTTTCTGCCTCCTATTCTCGTGTTCTTGCGATGAATGCTTTCGTCTGTTTAACGGCGGCTTCAAAGAGCTTTGGAACATGCTGGAGCATGTCGACTCGCTGCTCTCCACCCCATTCGTCGTATGGGGTGACCGTTTCTCCTTCTTCGGGACCGTCTGGCGTGTCTACAAGGTGGTGAGAGACGATACAGATTCGTTTCTTGCCCTTCCATTTTCGCCATTCCAGCCGAACGTAATCTGGTGCATGGTAGGGGTTTTCAGCGAAGATGTATCCGACGTTGCACGGGATTGACAGCTTCCGCAACTGGCCGACTACGGCATTCCATTTCTCGTCGAGACGCTCATACGCAGCGTCCACTTCGGTCCGTAGTGCTTCAAGAGGCGCAGAGAGTTCGCGCAGATCGAAATTGACCATTTCGGTCCTCTTTCTCCTCCAGCTCGGAGGACTCAAGTTTGAGTTGCCACCCGTCAGGGCGACGCAATGTGCAACTTGCACTCTTCAAATCCTAAGCACCTGGCGCGCGTTTGTCAATAGAAGCTCAGAATTAGACGCCATTCAGCCATGTAGTCTACAACCACTTTTCATGGTCGGCGGGCGTAACCAGAAAACGGAGTCTTGGACAAAAAGAAAAGGACAGCCATAATCGCGCACAAGATCTTCTCCGCGAGCTCCGCGTGAGTTCCCGGCGATGTCTTCACGCAGAGGCGCAGGGCACGCGGAGAGTATAGCGGAGGTTTCAATAATGCCCGTCCCTCCTTGCCCGTCAGCCTCCACGGGCCATCCTCCGGGCAGCTTCGCGGCCGATTTCTTCTTCCGTCCAGTCGGGATGTTCTGCCCGAAGGATGCGCGTCATCATGCGCACGGCGGACCGCCACATCCCTCAGCCGATCTCCCGCCGCTGGAGCTCGGTCTTGCCGGCCAAGACCCGGGCCATGTCGCGATCAACCAGTTCCATGGGAAGCCGTGTCTGCATGGCCGCTTCTTTCTCGGACGACGGATAGCCAGAACGCATTGTATCGCGTCCGAATTTGGGAACCTAGCCCGTCGACAGGAAGCGAACCGAAGGAATCGACGGGCTGGGAAGCCCATCGTACGGGTCTTTAGACGAGGCTAGATTCTGCTCAAAGGAGAAGGAAGAAGACGACAAACGACATCCCCCTCTCCTGGCGGGATTGCCGGCACGGGCTTTCATCAGCTACACTTCTCCAAAGGTCGGTTCCGTCCCCCCGAGCCAGAAATCAACAGCGGAGAGCCCAAATGAGCTACAGCGAAAACCCTTACGCCGCACCCCGTTATACGTTCGCTTCCCAGGCCGCGGTGAACGAGCGGGCCGATTTCATCGCCAAGACCTACGCCCATCTGGCCGGGGCCATTGGCGTGTTCGTCCTGCTGGAGACCATCCTGCTGAACATGGCGGGCGTGGAGAAACTTGTCGGGATGATGATGGGCGGGCAGTATAGTTGGCTGGTGGTGATCGGCCTGTTCATGGCCGTAAGCTGGATCGCCAACTCTTGGGCGCTGTCGGCCGTCTCGCCGGGCATGCAGTACGCGGGCTTGGGGCTTTATGTCGTGGCCCAAGCGGTCATCTTCGTTCCACTGTTGTACATTGCTCAGGGAATAGAGGCCGCCCGCGGCACGTCGATCGTCATGCCGGCCGCCATTTGCACGCTGGGGTTGTTCGGGATGTTGACCGCGGTCGTTTTCGTCACCCGCAAGGATTTTTCTTTCCTCCGGTCGATCCTGATCTTCGGCGGACTGGCGGCGATGGGACTCATCGTGGTGGCCATCATCGGTGGCTTCGCCCTGGGCCCGATCTTCATCTACGCGATGATCGCGTTGTGCTGCGGCTACATCCTCTACGACACGTCCAACGTGCTGCACCACTACCGCATCGGCCAGCACGTGGCCGCCTCCCTGGCCCTGTTCGCCTCCGTGGCGCTTCTGTTCTGGTACATCCTGCTGTTGTTCATGAACCGGGACTGAGTTCCCAACCCGGGATGCGCTTCGCGACCCTGAGCTGTGCTGTTGGCCCCCGTTGGATCAGCATCAGGGGCCCCTTTTTGGGGCCTCCATCGCACCACCGACTCCGCTGGTGGTAACTAACTGCCCGGAAAGCATTTAGCCTCGATACTTGCGCCATCCGGCGCCCCTCTGTTTCCTCTTGGTCGATCCCGGCGGAGATGGTAAAATTCCCCCCTCTTTCTCCGTGTTGTCCCCGTTTTGCTTCTGGACAGGAAATACTCATGTCGGCGGAAAGGATGCCGCGGACGGAATCGTCGGTCTTGGCCCGGCCGTTGGGCCGGATCACACGGCTGGTGGTCCGCTTTCCCGTCCCGATCTTGGCCGTGGCGGCGGCCCTGGTCGTGCTGTCGCTTACGCTGACGGTCGATCGGCTCGGGTTTCGTACGAGCCGTTTGGACTTATTGAACAAGAAGAGCGATTTCAACCGGCTGTGGATCGAGTACATCAACGAATTCGGCGACGCCGACGATACGGTGGTCGTCGTCGAAGGGACCGACCGCCAGCAGGTCGTGCCCGTGCTGGAAGAACTCTCGACCCTGCTGGCCCAGCAGAACCGCCACTTCCACGCCGTGCTGCACGAGGTCGATCTGTCGACGATCCGGTCCAAGGGACTGCATTATCTGCCGCCGGAGGAACTGCAGGCGACCGAACGGTTTCTCGATCGGGTCGAGCCCATTATCCGGGGTCAGTGGGCCCGGCTCAGCCTCGGCCAGATGGTCGGCCGCTTGAACCACGACTTGACCGCTTCGGACGGCTTCACTGATCCAACGGTCCCTTCACCGGATCCGGCGATCCAGGCCGGCCGGATGGCCGAACTGGGCTATCTTTCCGACGGATTGCTGGCCGCGCTGACCCGTCCGGACGAATATCGGTCGCCCTGGCCCGAGATGCCCCAGTCGGTTGCCACGATCAGCGATCTGGGGTCCCAATATCTGTTGACCGACAACGGGCGATTGGGGTTCGTCCTGCTGCGGCTGGCCCCGGAGGAGAGCCAAGGTTTCGCCCGGGGAAACGAATCGATCGACGCCTTGCGACGGCTGATCGACCGGGTCAAGGCAGAGCATCCGGAGATCAACATCGGGCTGACCGGTCTGCCGGTGATGGAAAACGACGAGATGCGGTCCAGTCAGGTCTCGATGGCCCAGGCCAGCCTGCTGTCGTTGGTGGGCGTGGCCTGCCTGTTCATCGCCGGATTCGGCGGCATTCGCCATCCGGTGCTTACGGTGATCGCCTTGCTGGTGGGGATCGCCTGGTCGCTGGGATATCTTACCCTCGCCATCGGGCACCTGAACATCCTCAGCGTTTCCTTCGGCGTGATTCTGATCGGGCTGGGGATCGACTTCGGGGTTCATTACGCCGCCCGATACCTGCAGTTGCGCGCAACGATCCCCTGCAGCGCCGTGGCGTTGGAGCAAACGGCTCGCTGCGTCGGGCCGGGCATCGTCACCGGGGCGATCACCACGGCGATTGCGTTCTTCATGGCCGGGTTTACGGAATTCACCGGCATCGCCGAACTGGGGCTGATCGCCGGCGGAGGTATCTTGCTCTGCTGCCTGGCCGCCGTGGTCGTGCTGCCCGCTCTGATTCATCTCTACGACTCGGCGCGCCCCGACTACTCTCCCCCGGTCCCGCTGGACGTCGTCGGCCGCATCGGGCCGCTGATGACTCGGCCACGGCTGGTCTTGGTCCTCACGCTGGGCGGTACGGCCGTCGTGTCGCTGGGAATCTTCGGTTTCGCCCCGCTGGGAATCCGCGGACTGACCTACGACCACAACTTGCTCAATCTGCAGCCGGTGGGCGTGGAAAGCGTCGCACTGGAACGAAAACTCCTGGCCGAGAGCGACCAGAGCATGTGGTTCGCCGTCTCGATGGCCGACAGCCACGAGGAACTCCTGCGGCGCAAGGGGCAGTTCGAGCAATTGCCGTCGGTCGAACGGGTCGAGGACATTGCCTCGCGATTCCCCATCGGCAACCAGCCCCGCGCCGCGATCGTTGGCCGGGTACACCGGCGGCTGACCGATTTGCCCGAACGACCGCCCCTGATCCCGTTGGATCGTCCCGAGGAGTTGGGCCACGTGTTGGCGCAAGCTCAGACGCTGGCCGGACAGCATCCCGGGGGATTGAAAACTCAACGCCGGCTGGAGTTGATCCGCGACGCGTTGCGCCGCATGCCGCTGGCCTCGTGCTACCAGCGGCTCTCCGACTATCAGCAGCAGATGGCCGGCGATCTGGTCAGCCGGCTGTACCGTCTTCAGGCGATGTCCAACCCCGAACCACCCCGGTTGACCGATCTGCCCGAGGGTCTGGTGACGCGATTCGTCGGCCAGCGAGGCCGGCATCTGCTGAAGATCTACAGCCGGGCCGACATCTGGGACATGGCGGCGATGAAGCAGTTCGTGGCCGAGGTACGTAGCGTTGACCCCCGCGCCACCGGCAATCCGCTGCAGACGTACGAAGCTTCGATCCAGATGAAACAGAGTTACGAGCAGGCCGCCTGGTATGCACTGGCGGCGATCGTGGTCGTGCTGCTGATCGACTTTCGCCGCATTGAGTACGTGCTGCTGGCGATGGTTCCCTTGGGGTTGGGCATGCTGCAATTGTTCGGCGTTTTGGGGGTGCTCGGCATCTCGCTCAACCCGGCCAACATGATCGTCCTGCCGCTGATCCTGGGTATCGGCATCGACGACGGCGTCCACGTAGTCCACGACTTCCGTTGTCAGAAGGGGCCCTATCGCATGAGCTCCTCGACGGCCTGTGCCGTCTTGATCACTTCGCTGACCACCATGGTCGGCTTCGGCAGCCTGATGATCGCCGACCATCGCGGCCTGCAAAGCCTCGGCCGCGTGTTGACCATCGGTGTGAGTTGCTGCCTGTTCAGTTCGCTGGTCATCCTGCCCGCCCTCATGCACCTGCTGCGTCGGGGCAGCCGGGATCCCGTCGAGCCGGTGGTCGGAACGTCCGCCACAACTCCGGCGCCCCACTTCCACCGCCGTGCCCCGGGTGGCCGATTGGCCCGGGCATCTGAGGAGTCGCCCCGCGTCCGATAATGGTGGACGATGGTCCTGCAAGGCGGCCGATCGTCCGGAATCGACGGGCTGGGAAGCCCATCGTACCGTCAGGACGGATTCGACGAAGGTTCGCCGATGATTATGCGCAACTCCTTGTGGTCCAGCGGTTTACATCGCGGTAAATCAGGGCGGAGCGAACGTGACTTCCCATGAGCGGGCCGGCAGGGTAAACTGAGGGGTTCTCAGCGACCTCCAATGGCCGTATCAGTCTACCCTTACGCATCCTGTGCAGGAGTTTTGAACCATGGCAAAGCCTGGCCGTAAGATCAAGAAAGCCAACCACGGCAAGCGTCCGGCCAATGCCAAGGGCCGCCGCGCCAAACGACGCCTCGTGAAGACCTAAGGAGTTCTGGCGTGGTCAAGAAACCGTTGATTCTCGATTTCACCGAGTACGATCTAGACAACGTGGTCGCCGGCGTCGACGAGATTCGCCAGTACAACCGCCAGCGCCACGAGATGGAACATCTCACGGCGATTTGTCACGCGGACCACGAGCGACATATCTGCGTCGGTTACAAGGATCTGACTCCGGACGAGTTTTGGATTCGCGGCCATTTTCCCGGCCTACCGCTGATGCCCGGCGTGATCATGTGCGAAGCGGCAGCCCAAATGGCCAGCTTCTACAGCCAGAAATTCGATCTGGTCGGCGCCAAGGTTCTGGGATTCGGCGGGTTGGACGAAGTGCGTTTTCGCGGCATGGTCCGGCCGGGCGACCGCTTCGTGGTCGTCTGTCGCCTGCTGAAGGTTCGCCGCGGCACGATGCTGACGTGCGATTTTCAGTGCTTCGTCGACCAGGAACTCGTCTGCGAGGGCAAGCTCCGGGGAATCGCGCTGCCGGACGAGATATTCGACTCCGCCTGAGCCAAAGCCGGCGGCCAACGCGATGTTTTTCCCCTTCAACGACGACAATCCCACGCGGAACCCGGCCGTGGTCACCTACGCCCTGGTGGCCGTCAATGTACTGGCGTTTGTTTGGTACAGTGGCTTGCCGGAACTTGCCCAGCAGGAGATCGCCTATCGCCGCGGATTCGTTCCCGCCCGGATCGCCCAACTTCGCCACGGGAAGGACATCCCGGTCCGCATCCCCGTCGTTGTCGAGAATGCGCTCGGCCAGCGTCGTCTGGCGGAGGGGGAAATTCGCCTGGAGGCCAACCGCCCGGCCATCCTCCTCTCGCTGTTGACCTGCATGTTTCTGCATGGTGGGTGGATGCACCTGATCGGCAATATGTGGTTTCTTTGGATATTCGGCAACAACGTGGAAGATCGTCTGGGACCGTTGCCGTTTGTCGGCTTCTATTTGTTCGGTGGTCTGGCGGCCAGCCTGGCTCATTGGGGAGTCGATTCGGACAGCCTCGTGCCGGTCATCGGCGCCAGCGGCGCGGTGGCGGCGATCCTGGGAGCCTACGCCATCACCTGGCCGGCGGCTCGCGTCCGTACCCTCGTCTTCCTGGTCATCTTCATCACGATCGTCGATCTGCCCGCCCTGCTGGTGCTCGGTGTTTGGTTTCTCGGCCAGGTGTGGGAAGCCCAGCGCCAGCGCGCTGCCGGCGCGGTGGGCGGCGTGGCCTGGTGGGCGCATATCGGCGGGTTCCTCACGGGGCTGCTGCTCATGCCGCTGCTCGGCGGAGAAGACGAATCGGCCGATCGCCGGCGGCTCGATGAGGATGGGGACCATGTTTTTCGCGGCGACGACTGAGAACACGTTCTAAAGGACAACCATGGGTCGGCGCGCACTGCGAAACAACGATCCGTCGCTCGACCTCTCGGGCCATCTGAAGACGATCGACCAACTGCCCCCAACGTGGGACTCGACGGCCGTGTTCGGGTGTGACGCGCCGCTGGAGGTGGAAGTCGGATCCGGCAAGGGGCTCTTCCTGCGCACCGCAGCGGCCGCCCGGCCGGATACCCTTTTCCTGGGCATCGAGGTCGCGCGGAAATACGCCCGCTTTGCCGCCGCCGGTTTGGCCAAGCGGCAGCTCGACAACGCCCGGGTGGTCGCCGGCGACGCGCTGCGCGTCTTCGCCGAGATCTTCACCGACGCCAGCCTCCAGGCCGTCCACGTCTATTTCCCCGACCCTTGGTGGAAGAAGCGGCATCGCAAACGTCGCGTGATGCGTGCGCCGCTCCTGCTGGACATCCAACGAACGCTCCGAGAGGGCGGGTTGCTCCATTTCTGGACCGACGTACGGGAGTATTTCGACGAGTCGCTGGAATTGCTCGCCGAGTATCGCCAACTCGACGGACCGATCGGAGTCGAGGAAACACCCCCCGAACACGACATGGACTTCCGCACCCACTTCGAGCGGAGAATGCGCCTGACCGGCCAACCCGTCTACCGGGCTGCATTCCGAAAAAAGGGGTAGGAGTCGGCTTCGGCGAACACCCGGCCTCGGGCAGTGACCCACCGCGACCGACAACCTCGGCCAAGCAGGGCCACGCGCTCGAATCAACCCTCCCCGCCCAAATATCGCCGAAACGCTTTCCACGAACGGCCGCGGGGGGCCATGTCGAACACCACGCGAACCGTGCTGCCGTGCCGACGCCACCACTGGCGGCCTTCTTCGCTGGCCATCAGGTCGAGCAGGCAACGCGTGCTTTGCAGACGCGGGGGCAACGCTTCTCGAACGGCGGCGGGCAGACAACCGTCGAATCCCAATCGGGGCCAGGTATAGTATCCGTTTTCGGTGGCGCTGCGTCCGGCAATCGTTTCGATGCGCGTGATCCCCAGGCTCGCGGCGCAGGCCAACTGCCGCCGGAGAACGGCAACCCCCAGCCCTTGCCGTCGCAGGCTCGGGCGATGGACACAGAACCCGTCGTTGACGATCACCGGCCCGGACCCCGTGGAGCGGACCAGGCGAATCGCCCGATAGCGACACCCGGCCGGATCGAACACATCGAGATACAGATGGCCGCCGAGCGTACCGACGTCGACCTGCGCGTCGTCCAACGCGCCGCCGAGTCCGGCATACTCCCAGGCGAGAAGTTCGCGGGCGAAGAGCCGCCGGGTAATGCGACGAGCTTGCCGCTGTTCGCCCAGGTAGAACGCCACCACGCCGCGCCGAAATACCGGCGGTTGGCATGGTCGTCGTCGATGGAGATCGCCGGCTTCGCCCGCCCACATGTCGCGTCTCCCATGGGTGCGTCACGCTTGGCGATCGATCCGGCCGACCACTTCTTGCAGCCGAGCCAGCCAACCGCCGATCCGTGTCAACCTAATCCCCGGGGGTGACAGCCAGTTGGCACACCGGGACGAGGTTCACGGGAGGTTCCTCGAAAAACGGGCCGGACTGCGGAACACTTGCATTGGGCGATCGGGGGGTTTATGGTAAGTAGCGATTAGTGGCTAGCGATTAGCGATTAGGGGCTTTTGGTTAGCGATTAGAAACTTTGGGTTAGCGATTAGAAACTCTTGATTAGTGATTGGGGATTGGGATGACGGTGTCGGATTGGGCGGGGATTCTTGGCGATCTTGGGGCGCTGGTCGGGCGCGATGAGGTGTCCGAGGATTACGTTCGCTTTCGGATGGCGCTGCTGGAAGCCCAGGTGGCCGTGGCTGAGAGGCTCGAAGGGGCGCGCCAGGGGGCGACTCCGCCGACTCCGCTGATTGGGCCCGAAGCCGTACCGTGGGACGACGCGATGCTGGGGCGGTTGCTGGCCGCTTTCCGTGGTGCGCTACAAGAAGGCAAAGGCCAAAGCGACGACCTGCGGCGATTGACGACCGCCACGGACGAGAATCGGCGACTTCCTCGCCAGTTGGCTCGTGCCGCGGCGTTTGGGCCGGATGAAGTTCGTTTGGAAACATGCTCCGCGCAACTGGCGATTGGCATCGAGGCGCTGGTCTTCTTCGGTCGCCTGCTGGCCGCGCCGTTTGTTGCCGAGGCCGTGGGTCGGTCCGGGGCGTCGACCGCCAACGTGGATTGCGGAGGCCATTGTCCGTGGTGCGGATCGGTTCCCGGCTTGGCGCGGTTGCGGCGCGAGACGGGCAAGCGAGTTCTCTCGTGTTCGCTCTGCGGCGCCGACTGGGAATTCGCCCGGCTCACATGCCCGTTTTGCGAGGCGGAGGAGAACCTGTCCGTCCTTTCACTGCAAGACGCCGCTCCCTACACGATCGAGACCTGTGGCCGGTGCCGGGGATACCTGAAAACGGTCGATTTGAGGAAGTTGCCCGACGATCGGCCGGTCGCGTCGCTGGTGTATGCGTGCGCCACGCTGCATCTGGACATGATCGCCGAGGCGGAAGGTTGTCGTCGCGGTTTGCCGTACGCGGCACTGCGGTAGGGGCTGCTAGTACTCCGCGGCAAGTCGATAGACGGGTGCCTGGTGGTCGAGCGCAGCGAGCCCCCAGTTGGGTGCGATCTGGGGGCTCGCTGCTCGTTCCTCGCATCTCGACCCCAGGCACCCGTCTATCTCACCGTTTCTGGGTCCTTGTTTCTGGGAGATTCGGCCAGGGTGGGCGAGCTGTCCATGGCACCCGAAGGGGGGGCAACTCATGCCGGCCCGTTTGCCCGAATGATCGTTTGTATCGATTTTGGCTGGCAAAGCCGGGAAGCGGCCGGGTAGAATGGACGGCTGGCTTTCATATCGAGAGGCCGCCGATCACGAAGCGGCATACCTTCTGACCATTGATGAAAGGAACCCGGGACATGACATCGAGCAAGGAAACCGCCAAGAAGCTGCTGGCCGCCACACTGGGGTTGGCGCTGCTGCTGACAGCCGCGCAGGTGTTTGCCATTGAGGTTGGGGTCGGCAGTTCCGAACTCACCGAAGCGAAAGCCGCCGGCGTCGAAGCGGCTTCCGCGGCGAAGAAGGCCTTGGGGGACCAGACGCCCAAGATCGTGTTGGTCTACAACGGCGACGCTGTCTCCGCGGAACACGTCAAAATGCTCGAGGGGGTCGCCTCGGTGTTCGACGCCTCGATCGTCTACGGCTGCGCCGGATACGCGCCGTTGACCGACGTTTCCAATGAGGGCCAGGTTGGTGTGTTGGCCCTGGGTGGCGACATCACCGTAACCACCGCCGTGGCCAAGACGGCCGGTAAGGACGACGATCTGGCGTGTGGCGCGCGCATCGGCGAAGCGCTCAAGGAAGCCGCCGCTGCCGCCACCGACGGCAAGGTCCTGTTGCTCTTCGGCGATTGCCACGTCCCGCGCGACGATACGGTGACCAAGGGCGTTTGCGGCGTGTTGGGCGAAAACTTCCCCATCATCGGCGGTTCCGCCAAGGGCGGACGCGTTTACGTTAAGAGCGAAGCGGCCAGTGGGATCAATCTGGGGATCCTCATCGCGGGTGATTTCACCTGCGGCTTCTCGCTACAGAAAGACATGTCGGAGCAAGGTCTGGTCGATTCGGCTACCACGGCCTTCACCGAAGCCGTCGGCGACAGCAAGAAGACGAAACTGATGCTCGTCTTCGACTGCGGCGGCCGACGCGGAGCGATGCTCAAAAACGGCAACTATCCCGAGGAACTCAAGGCCATGAAAGCGGTCGTCGGCAACGTGCCCATCTTCGGGTTCTACGGCAGCGGCGAGATCGGCTGCAAGGCCACCGGCGAAGCACCTTGCGGCGTGGGATACCACATCTCAGCCTGTGCGATCCAAGGCAAATAGTCCCCGGGCCGCACTGCTTGAAAAACTCGGACGAACACGACAAACCCCACCTTCGCACCTCGCGGAGCGTGGGGTTTTTGTGTTCGTCCGGCCAAAGCACGGCTTCTTATTTCTCTGCTTCCTCTGTTTCCTCATGTTCAAAAGCCAAGATTGGAACAGGAGGAAACGGAGGGAGCAGAGAAAGGAAGGAAGATCATGTAGAAGATGGTATTCTCAACGTGCCCCCGGGAGTCCCGTTGGCACCTTGCCTCGCTGCCCTCAACGACCGAACGAAGACGACAGACCCCACCTTCTCGCATCGCGGAGGGTGGGGTTTTCTGATGGCCCGTGTTCTGCACGGATCGGCCGCCGACAGGGTCGTACGCGCCGGCCAAACTGTCCCGCTCTCGCGGAGGAAGCGAAAATCGCGGCTATCCCCGGCGATTACGCAGATTCGGCGAAAAACCACGCAACGCCCGAGGGGGCGGACACGAAAATGGTGGTATGTAACGAGCGGATTCTCAAGTGAAGACCGATCGGGGGGCCGCCTTTCACCGGTTGGCTCTCAACTCCAGATCAACGAAATCAAAGGGGAAATTCGATGAGTTTGAGCCAGGATGTCGTCTCCCAGGCGGAAAGCCGGCGGGGAACGCGTGTCGGCCGCGGCGAATGTTTCGATTTGGCCGATGAGTCGCTGAGGGCCGCCGGTGCCCGATCGGCCGCCGACTACGGAACGGTTACCGCCACGGCCGACTACGTTTGGGGTGTACTGCAAACCAGCACGGCCGCCGCCCTGCCGGGGGACATCTTGCAGTTCCGCAACGTCATCATCGAATGGACCCGGGCAGATCCCGACGGCGATTACACGTTCACCGAAGAGTTCCCCCATCACACGGCCGTGGTGATTGCCAACTTGGGCGAAGGCCGACTAAGGATCCTCCACCAGAACTGGAACCAGACGTCCGGCAATGAGCTCGTGAACGAACACGTGCTGCGAACCCATGGAAAGACGCAAGGCACCATCTGGGTCTATCGACCGGAAGCCAGGTAGACCGGGCGACGACTATTTGTTCTCGTATTTCCTGGCCTTGAGCCCCTCGATATCGTCCCACCGCTTCTCGCGAATGGCGGCGGCCATCTCTTTATCCCGGTCCGCCGCCGCGGTTTTCCCCTGCTTTCGGTAGATTGCCGCCCGCTGCTCGTAACAGGTCATGTCTTTTGGGTCGAGTTCGATGGCCTTGGTGAAATCGGCCAGGGCCTTCTTGCTGTCACCCAAATCGCTGTAACACAATCCTCGATAGGCAAAGGCCTTCTGGCATTTGGAATCCAGCTTGATAGCCTTATTGCAGGCTTCGATCGACTGCTTCGGCTTCATGTCGTCGTACGCATCCTTCGCTTCCTTGACATATTTCGCGACCGTCGGGTTGCTGCTCTTCTTTTTCTTCTTCGACGATCCGCCACAACCGCCCGTGGCCATCGCAAAAACCAAGAGAACGACCGCGGGCACGGCCAGGGAACCACACACTTTTCGTACGCACTGCATGAAGAAGCCTCTCTCAAAACCGGGAAGAACTGTGGGGAAGCGTCACATTCGGCGGGCAGGGGCAAACCGGCTGCTTCCCGAGACATTACCGTCCATCCTCGGCTTGCCGCATGATATAGCCCCTAGTGTAACGCCCGGCAGCCCCCATTTCCAGGTCGCCGAAATCTGCATCGCAATCGGCGCGGCCACGCGCGGTAACATATTACACAGTAACATCTTGAGGCGTGTTTCCGGAGAGTCCCTGGAGACAGGAAGCACGCGGATCTCCGACAATTCCCAGCGGATCATGGCGACAGGTCAACTTGCCAAGATCCAACCCGTCTCGTACAATCCGGGTCCACAAACGGTCCACCGACCGCAACCACGCCAGCCGGAGTGGCGGAATGGCAGACGCGCTGGATTCAAAATGCCGTCCGGGGTGTTTCGGCCAAGCGGTGAAAAACGCCGAAACCCCCGTGTTTTATAGGGTTTTCGTGACTTCTCGGCGAACCGCGATGGACACGGAAAAGGCCCGATTTGGACCCAATTGGACCCCAAACTTCCACAATTCTTCCACACTTTTTTACCCCGGTTAGTCAGAACCCCCCGTAGGTGCCACAGACTCGATTCGCAGCCCGGCTAGGGTAGCTCCCGAAAGCCGGTACTCTGGCCGGTCCGCTGGGCTGTCTTTTTCACCAGAGGTTGCCGCCCAGAGAGGTGACGTCGGTGGATCAAAGTTACTATCATAGAGGTCCCTTCCCGTCGATCGACACTATCAAACAGATAGCCGACGCAGCAAAACTGGCCGCAGCTTATCTGCGGAACTACGTCCGCTTGGATACGGGCGACAATCCCGCCTGTTTGCCTGGCTTTAATGGCTTCGAGTGGGCCAGGGGTGGGCCGGGCCTCCGATCAGCACCGGCAGAAATCGCAAAACTGGAGAAGCTCCTGTTCGGGCCGCTTGTGCCTGGCGGTTTTTTTCCAAACAAGACAGAACCGAAGAATGTCCACCTCCTCGGGGGATGTTGGGGTTGGGGAGACCGCACGGCGTTGATCGAGGGCTTGCTTCATCGCCTACAGGAATACCTGCGGGCAGTCAAGTCGTGGCTGAGGTTGCCGGACGCGCATCCGCGCACCATTTGGCCGCTTGAAGACGGGCGACGTGTTCAGAGAATCAGAAAACGGAGGCCACAAAGGTATCGACCGGATCCAGAAGGACCCTTCCCTGACAGCATTCGGCAGGAGATGGAGCATGCGGCCTCTTGCTTGCGGGAGGAAGCCGAGAAGGCGGGATCTCTCGTTGAGACGCGAGACGCTGAGGGTAGCTCCACGGCACCCGAAACGCCCGAGCAAAGTCCGCCCGGCTCTGGCGGACTACGCCGCCACGAAGACAACGTTCTCGCGAGGGACTATAATGAGTCACCGGAAGAGGATGGCGGGCAATCACCCGCCACAGATGCCGCTAGCTGGTGGAGTCCGAAGGATCTGGCGAAACATCACAACGTTCCTCAAGATGCGCTGCGCAAGCGGCTTGAACGCTGGCGAAAACAGAACGGCGAAGGCTGGATGGAAGTCTCCCGTTCTGAAAGAAAGTCACGCGACCCGAAATTTCTCTATCAACTTAACGCCGTTCAACCCGTGATTGACGAGATGAATTCGGGAGAATAGCCCACGGACGCGCGTCCAACGAACGTCCAGCGGGAAAATAAATTGCTCGCCAAGTGCCTGTATTTCCAGGCTCCTCTCTTGCGTCCAGCGTCCAGCGGACGTCCATTGACAACACGACTCCCCTCTCCGCCCGTATTCTGCGGGTATGAGCAACCACCTCTCAGACATCCCCTTGGCCGAACTCTGTCGTATGCTCTTCGAGACCGAGCAAGCGGCTGGCCCTGACGCCCAGGCAACGCGGATCCTTCGTCGGGCCGTCGAGCGTCGAAAGCGTGAGGAACTGAAGCGTACGGAGGCCGCCCAATGACGTCCCCCGATACCCTCGCCGCCATCGACCGTAAGCTCGATCAGCTTCTTGCCCGGCAGTCTGAACCGGCGCCCCGGTTCTTACCGCTTGGGGCGGCGTCCCGCTACGCCGGCCTGTCCGAAAAGTCGCTGCGCCGCTTGATCGATCGTGGCGATCTGAAGGGGCTTCGGCCGTGTCCCGGCAAAGTGCTGGTCGACCGGCAAGAGATCGATCAGTTGTTCCTGGGGGCGACACGGCAATTGACCCGAGGACGGGGGATCCGGACCGGATAACCCAATGCACACACGAAATCACGGAGGAATAATCCGTGCCCAGTAGCAATTTCATCCACGGCTGCCAGCCCGTGTGCAAGGCGTGCCGACATCTCGATCAGCAGATGCGCGATCGAGGTCATCCGGCACCGTGCGCGGCGGTCAAATGGATTCAGAACGAGCACGTCAGCCCGACGATCGACGCGGGAGAGTGCGACCGGTTCGGCACGGTCGACCAGACCAGGACAACGGTCGGGGTACCCGTGGGGTGATGGATGGCCAGCGGAAAACAACAGCACCGATCGGACAGCAGCGAACCGCCGGCCAGTGGGTGGTTCAAACTGTACAACGGTGTCGCCGTGCGAATCCTTCACGAGATCGGAGACGCCGGACTCGCCGTGTATTGCGTGCTCGGCGATCACAGCAACGCCGAGATGCAGGCGTGGCCGTCGATGGTCACTATCTGCAAGGAAGCCCGGAAATCGAAAAGTACGGTGCCGAGGGCAATCAAGGCGCTGGAGGCGGCCGGCTTCATCACCGTCGAGCGGCCGGCCAGAGGCGGGAAGGTGCGACACAACATCTACACCATTACCCCCCACGCGGTTGGTGTCACCAGTGTACCTGGCCCCCAAACGGATAATGTCACCAGCGTACCTGGGGGGGTGTCACCAGCGTACCTGGAACAAGAACCATTGAAAAAGACCCCTCAAACAAGACCCAGGGAGGCTGCGCCTCCTTCAAGCCGGAAGCTTCACTCCGACGAAGCGGACATGGCCACGGCCCGGTGGATGCTTGGGAAGCTACGGGAGCAGATGCCAGGCTTCAAGCAACCCAATCTGGACCGCTGGGCCAACAAGATCCGTTTGATGCGCGAGCGCGACAACCGGGTCCCGGAAGACATCCGGGCGGTATTCGAGTGGGCCAACGCGGATAGCTTCTGGCAGAGTAATATCCTGAGCCCCGCCAAGCTCCGGGAAAAATTTGATCAACTCAATTTGAAGCGGAAGAACCCATCCAATGAAAGCCACAAACGAAACGGCCAAGCCGGCAGCACCCCCGGCCGCATTCCGGCAGCCGCCGGGAAGTACGCCCGCTACGACCAGTGCCCCCCGGCGCGCGGAGCTGGTTGAGAGGGCAAAGGCGGGCGATCCCGAAGCGATCATCGAACTTGTCCGGTCGGGCCAAGACTCTCGGGAGCCAGAGAAACCTCTGGGTTTCGCCGAACTCGCATTGCATCCGCCAAGTCGGCAGATCTACGCCAAGGTGCCGAGAACTCTTTCGGAAGTAGACCCTGAATTGTGTGAATTGTTCGGCAGGTTGGCCGCCGGCAAGGCCCGCTGGCCGTTGCTTATCTGGGGACCGGTGGGCAGCGGCAAGAGCTACGCCGGGCTCGCGTTTTGCGACCTAATCCGACATCCACGCTTCTCGACGTTGGAGCAAGAGTGCGACGCCGTGATGCGTAGGGAATCGCGATCGTACGACCCGGACGAACTGATCGTTCTCGACGAAATCGGCGAGCGCTCCAAGGTGGGAGATCTCCAGTACGCCACCCTAAAGGGCACTCTCGACCACCGCGAATTTCAACACCAGCGGATTGGACTCTACATCTCCAACCTGTCACCCGGTGAAATCGGGGAAATGTTCGATGATAGGGTTGCCAGCCGGTTGACCGCCGGTTCGGTGTTCAGGTTAGAAGCGACCGACCGGAGAGGTGAAGGTTGACCACCAAAGCACCCACCGCCGAACTCCTCGACCGCGTCCCGCCGCACAACTTGGACGCCGAGCGCGCACTGCTTGGCGGACTGATCGTCGGCGGAAACCCCGTGATGGATGACGTGGCCGACGTGGTCCGTGGTCCGGATTTCTACCAGGGTTCCCATGGGGAGTTGTTTGAGATCATCCGGATGATCGACCGGTCCGGCCGTGCCATCGACCCGCCGATGGTGGTTGATTGGCTCAAACAAGCCGGCAAGATGGAAGCCACCGGCGGCAAGGCCTATCTGGCGAAACTCATCGGCAACGCCGGGGCGCCGTTGAACGTCATCCACTATGCCCGTGACGTGCGCAAGACGGCCGGGCAGCGGCGGTTGATCCATGCCCTGGCAGACGGGCTCCGTGCGGCACACAGCGGCGACGACGCGGCTGACACAATTCTCGATCGCGTCGAACGGGACGTGGCCGACGAACGCACGACAACCGAAGCGGTGGACGCGGCCGACGCGGCGCTCGAGGCAGTCGCCCGAGCTCGCGAGCTACGCATGGGCGAACGCGATGGCGGCTTGCCGACGGGGCTCTTTGCGTTCGATCAAGAGATCGGCGGATTGTTCCCCGGGGAACTCACCGTACTCGCGGCCCGCCCAGGTGTCGGTAAGACCGCCCTGGCAATTCAGGTGTCGGCCTACTCCGCGGACCACGGCCGTCGTGTGTTGTTTATCTCACTCGAAATGGGGCGAGTTGAACTCCTCAGCAGGCTGCTTGCGGGCCGTGCCGACATGGACGGCAACCGTTTGCGCAACGGCCTGGTGACCGAAGCCGAATTGGAGACGCTGCAGGTGGCGGCCGGCGCGTTTCCCAAGGCCGTGCTCTTGATTGACGACCAGCCCCGGCAAACGGTGGCCGACGTGCGACGATCCGCGCGCCGAATGAAACGGCAAGGCGGCCTGAGCCTGATCGTCGTGGACTACCTGACAAGAATCACACCAGCAAATCCACGGGCTCGGCGATGGGAGGCGGTCGGACAGTTGGTCGGAGACCTGAAGGCCATCGCCCGAGAACTCGATACGCCCGTGCTGTGCCTCGCCCAATTGAACCGGCAGGCCGAAGCGGGGAACAACCAGCAACCGCTCCTATCGCACCTGCGCGAATCGGGAAACATCGAGCAAGATAGCGACGCGGTGCTTTTCCTGCATCGCCCGGACGCCGGCCAGCCCAGCGAGCCGGACGGCAACGGCAAGGCAATGCTCTTCGTCGGAAAAAACCGCAACGGCCCGACCGGCCAGTTTGAACTGGCTTGGGACGGCCGGACGACAAGCTTCACCGGTGCGATCGACACTTGGGCCGAGTTCGATCAGTAGAGACATGAACCACGAACACGACACGAGCCGACGCCACGCAGACCCGTGGGCCAAATCCATGCCCTGGCACTGCGAGGCATCGGCACCATACCGGAGGCCATCGCTGCCCTGGAAGGGAATGGATTGGGGACCCCCGCGCCAACGGACGAAGGCCCCGGCGGGACAAGGGAAACTCCGGCAATTACGCGAAACCTGTATCCGCCGACAGCAAGGCCCTCAGCCGTCAAGCACCCCTCCCCGCCCCCCCTTTGGGGTCCTTTGGGGCTAATGAGGCGCCGCGCGGGTAGTTGATCGGGCGGTTTTTATACGCAAAAGGGTGTTTTTCTTGAGTAAGTAAGAATTTCTTGCGGTGGCGGATGGATGGATGTGTCTAATATCATAGCAGCACAGCGTTTAGGGCGATCGGCCGCGACTGACATGCGCAGGTTTGCCTTACTTCGGTGTTCTTCCTGACTAACTCAAAACTACAGTCGGTGGCGGATGGACGTGGCTAACAGCCTAGTAACACAGGGTTTAGGGCGATCGGCTGCGACCGCAAATCGGTGTTTTTCCTGAGTAAGGCAAAATGCACGCCGGTGGCGGATGGGTGGATACGGCTAACAGCCTAGCAGCACAGCGTTTAGGGCGATCAGCCGCAACTTGACGTATGCAGATCGACTCACTTCGGTGGTTTTCCTGACTAACTAAGGATGCACGCCGGTTGCGGATGGATGGCCCACAAAGCAGCTCAGCGTCCGAGGCGATCGACCGCGACCTGGCGGCCCGGGTGTTGGAGAAACGCCGCCGCGGGGAGCCGCCGAAGCGGGAAGAGGTCCGCGCGCTTCGTCGGATCGAGAAGGCCCGCGAGGGGCGCACCCGCTGGGAGTTCTACGGATCCATCCCGCAGAAACACTGGCTGGAAATGTCTGGCCGCCAGGCGAAACAGCTTGCCGAGCAGCACGCGCGCTACGGGCTGCCGTGGGGCAAAACGATCGACCTCTCCACGATGCTCCGGGCCTGGTACGAGTTCCTGGCTCGCAACGCCCGCAAGCTGGCGGCGGCCGACGACGAGGATCCACTCCTGGCCGGCGTCAGCAGCCCCTGGCTCGAATCGTATCGCAAGGAACGGACCTTGCTGGCCCGGATCGAACGCCGGGAGAAGCAACGCCAGGTCCTCCCGTTGGACGAAGTCCACGAAGCGCTCAACCGCATCGCCGCGATCCTCCGCACCGCCGGCGAGACGCTGGCTCGCGTCTGCGGTCCCGAAGCGGCGGAAATCCTAAACGAGGCTCTGGAGAATGCCCAACGGGAAATCGATAACAGTCTCACTCCTGTCGCTGGTGATCCTGATCCCGACACTGCTCCCACCCCTGACGATCCAACCGACGACACGCCGTGAGATGTCGCGGTTTCTCCAGTCGAGCCGCGCGCCGCGGGTCCGCTCGATCCGCCAGTTCGCCCGCGACGAGGTGGTGATCCCCGAGGGCGAGTCGCGCAACCTGGCCTGGCGAGACTATCGCCAGCCCTACGCCGGCCTGCTGCTCGATGCGATCGACTCGGGAAAGTGGACCCGCGTCGCCGTGACCGGGTGCGTCCAGGCCGGCAAAACGATGCACGGCTTCGTGATGCCGATCATGTGGCATCTGTTCGAGCACAAAGAAACGGTGATCTGCGGCCTGCCCAACATGGAAACGGCCGGCGACAAGTGGCGAGACGAGATCCTCCCGGTGACCCGGCCCCCACCGACACGCTGGGCTTCCGTTGGGACGCCTTCAACAACCTGTTCTGGTCGATCGGCAGCATCGGCTCGAAGGAATGGTCGGCCGTCCACGGCGAGTTGGACCAGGAGAACGACGACGTCGTCGACGCCGAGACGGCCCTGCGGCAATTCTACTGGGCCGTGCCCAGCGAGCCGAAACGTTACGACACCACGCCCCTGCTGACTCGGCAGCTCACCACACGGCAAGGCGTCCTTGGCCGCCTCCTCCCCGCCGATACGTTCACCCCCGCCCGTGTCACTAAAGGAGCCGGCGCTTCCTTCGCTCGCGACACCCGCCGAAGTAAGAAGGGCGGCGCGCTGAAGGGGATGCGCCCCTGCGCCACCTTTGCTTACGCCGGCCCGGCTCACGCCGACGTCGCCACCGCCAAGCGAATGACCGGCATCTAGCCTAAGTCCTTACCTGCAAAGAACTTCCCCACGCGGAAAACGCCGCCTCCGGGCAACTCCTGGCGGCCAAAGGACTTAGCCAGTCCACTTCTCGGCGTTTCTCGCCAAGCGTCCCCTCTGGCCGGCTTTCTGGAAGAATTCCGCCGGAATTCCAGAAAAAGTCTCCCTACGGTTCTCCTTGCTGACAAAGGACTTAGGTGGCTCAACCCCGCAAATCGGGTGGTTACCTCTACGGTAGCAACAGGTACCCACCCAGATGGGGTATAATGAAAGCACGCTCATTGACAATCAGGACGGCGGCGGGTGAGGACGGAAAACCTTGCCGGGGCGACAACCCCAATCAGCCGCTTAGACGGACGCCTGGAACACGGCACAACCGGAAAAACGACAGCCCGATCGGTTTTCTCCGCGGTTCGACTCCGCGGCGGGCTGCTTACAGTTTTTACCACTTACCACTTCATGCGAAAGGGAAAAACGATGCCCATGCGAAAACACACCGCCGACACGCCCGTCCGTCCGATCCGCCGCCGCCAGTTGAGCGACGCCGCCTACCTGGAACTGATCGTCCCGCGAAAAGAACGACCCGGCCGAGTCGCCCGCCTGGAGCGGGACATGGCCAACGTGCCCGGTTTCGTCCCCGGTTACAAAGGCAAGTAGTCAACCCCAACCAAAACCAAAACGCGATCGGCCGGGCGTGCTAGCGCCCGGCCGATCTACTATCCAACCCCCAACTAAGGAGATTCGACAGTGGCAACTCTCAAGCCTATCGTCCACGACACCCCGACGCAAG
The DNA here is from genome assembly GCA_964444795.1 of uncultured Planctomycetaceae bacterium. Taxonomy (GTDB): domain Bacteria; phylum Planctomycetota; class Planctomycetia; order Pirellulales; family Thermoguttaceae; genus JABMRP01. The sequence continues at coordinate 23,944 of CAYUIQ010000036.1, read as the reverse complement.
AGTCCGGAACCGCCAAGCCCAGCCAGACCGGACGCGAACGGGTGCGGATCAGCCGTTACGCCGCCGCCTGCCCGGCCTGCGATCAGGCGATCGCCGCGGGGCATCGGGTCGTCCCGTATCTGCCCGAGCAGGGCAAGCGGGTCCGCTGGAAGCACGAAGATTGCGACAACGTCCCGATCACCGCCGCCCCGACCGGCGGCGTCCTGCCCGCCGAAGTCCGCCAGCAGATCGACGCCCTGGAGGCCCGACTCGAAGAGTTGGAGACGTCGGCACCCCGCACGATCCACGTCCGACAGCCCGACGGCACGGACATCGAGATTGAGGGCCTGGTCCACGAATCGTTCGAGCGGGTCCTGGCCCTGGCAATCGCCCGCAAACACATTTTCCTCCCCGGCCCGTCCGGGTGTGGCAAGAGCCACATGGCGGCCCAAGTGGCCGAAGCCCTGGGGCTCAGTTTCGGGGCCATCTCCTGTTCGGCCGGCATGAGCGAATCGCAACTCCTGGGACGTATGGTCCCCCACGGCGACCACGGACAATTCGAGTTTCTCGGCACGCCGTTTCTCGACGCTTACGAAAATGGCGGCGTTTTTCTCTTCGACGAAATCGACGCGGCCGACTCCAACGTCCTGCTGGTCATCAACTCGGCCCTGGCCAACGGCTGGCTCAGCGTCCCCGCCCGCCACGGAAACCCGGTCGCCAAACGGCATCCGGACTTCGTCTGCCTGGCCGCCGCGAACACGTTCGGCCACGGGGCCGATCGCCAGTACGTCGGCCGCAACCAGCTCGACGAGGCGACCCTCGATCGGTTCCGAATCGGCACGGTGCCGATGGACTACAACGAAGCCCTGGAACGGCAACTCTGCCCCGACGGCGATCTGTACGCCCGCCTCCGCCGCTACCGCCAAGCGGTCGCCGACAATCGCCTCCAGCGGCTCGTCTCGACGCGGTTCGTCTGCGAGGCCGCCGAGATGGTCGCCAAGTGGGGATGGACCGACGAGCAAGTTGACGCCCAACTCTTCGCCGGGTGGCGCGACGATGAAATCCGCAAAGTCAAGGGAGCCTAGCCATGCAAAGTTTCACCGAGAAGAAAACCGATTATTTCCTCTTCGACAGCGTCGACGATCTGGTGACCAGTCTGCCGGCGATCGCCAACCCCCGGCTCGACGATCTGGAGACGGATCGGCCCCACTTCATCGGCCGAAGTTTCCGCGACTGGGAGGCGGTCTACCAGGCCGCCGGCGATCGCTGGGCCGACGGCCTGGAGATTCTCGACCGGATGCTCGGCGACCTGGCCGACGCCGATCTGCCGACGCCGGTCAGTCGCCGCCGCCGGCCGCGGTTCGACGAGGCCGACGGCGACGAGTTGGACTACGACCGACTCCGCAGCGGCCAACCGTTCTGGCGAGCGACCCGCCGCCAAAACACCCGCGGCCCGGCCACCATCACGGTGGTGATCGACACGGCCGCCAACTGCGGCGTCGACCACCGCGACATTCTCTGGCGGGGCGCCGCGGCCATCGCGCTGACCCAACGGCTGGAAGACGCCGGCTACCGCGTCGAGCTCTGGGCCGTCGACGTGACCGCAAAGGCCCAGGCGACCCACACGGAACGCGGTTTCGACCGGACGATGATAAACGCGGTCCAGCTCAAAGGGCCCGGCGATCCGATCGACCCGAGCACGCTCATCAACGCCGTCTCTGGCTGGTTCTACCGGACGGCCATCTTCCGAGCGATCTGCCGCGGCGAGCGGCAAGTATCTCGGACCCTGGGCCATGCCCGCACACCCACGTCCGCCGAGTTGGATCGGATCACGCCCGACCCCGACCGGGTGCTGATCCACGGGGCGTGGAACTACGCCGACGCGGTCGCCGCCGCCCGCGACGCCCTGGCCAAACTGGCCGCCAAGTGACCGAACCGCAACGGTCCGCAACGGTCTGCCGCAACAGTCCGGGCCGCGGACCGCTGCAATCCAACCCATACCAAAACTTCCAAACGAGGAACGAACCCATGATCGCCAAGAGCAAAGCCCAGCGGGCCGCCGTGTCGGCCGAAGCGCTGCAACGGGCCACCGAGGGCCAGTCCACCGCCAACTACGATGCCATCTTCTCCGGCTTCCGGGGCATGGGCATCGCCGAGGCCGAGATTATCCCCCGCGAAAACGTCTTCACGTATGAGGCGTGGAAGGCCAAGGGCCGCCAGGTCCGCCGCGGCGAGCACGGTGTGCGAGTCCATACGGTCATCCCCTGCACGATCCGGGAAGAGGACCCCGACACGGGCGAGAAGACCGAGAAGAAAGTCGAGAAGAAACGCCGCGCCACCGTGTTTCACATTTCCCAGACCCGAGCGATCGGCGACCCCGAGCCGACCCCGACGCCGGGCTCCCCGACGCCCGAGCCGAAGCCCGCCCCGCGCCGCAAGGCGAAGGCGTCTCCCGATCGGCTTCGCTCGATCGCGGCGACGGCCCGCAAGCTGGCCGAGGACAAGTTTCGACGCCGGCCAACGCACACGCCGAAGAAACTTTGTCAGGCCCGCTCCGCGGTTCTCGACGGGATCCGGCTGACGCGACTGGTCAACTACGCCGAAGCGATCGCCGAAGCGATCGAGGCCGACACGCTGCCCGGCGTGCTGCTCGACTTCGCCGCGACCAAGGGGGACCTGGAGGCCGTCGCCCTGCAAACGTGCGAGCAGGTGCCCAACGGTTATCATCCCTACTCGACCGAGACGGGCGAGTGGCGGTGGAAGTCGCCGGTCGCCGACGCGGTGCGGGCACTGGCCGACGATCCGGAAGAATCGGCCCGACAGCAGGCCGAGGCCGAGCGGGTGCGACTGGAAGACGGCGTCCGCTTCCGCGACATCCCCGGATTCTTTCCCACGCCCCCGGCGCTGGTGGAAAAGATGATCGACGCGGCCGAGCTGGACGCCGGCCACGAAGTTCTCGAACCGTCGGCCGGCAAGGGCGACATCGCTGCGGCGATCCGCTCCCACGGCGTTGCCCAACTGGAGCTGGTCGAGATCAACGGCCAGCTCTGCAAGCTGCTCCGGGCGAAGGGCTTCGAGCCGCATGAAACGGACTTCTTGAAACTGGCCGGTGCCGACTTCGATCGGGTGATTATGAACCCGCCGTTCGAGAAGGGCCAAGACGTCGACCATATTCGCCACGCCTTCGACTGTCTGGCCCCCGGCGGCCGGCTGGTGGCGATCTGCTCCGAAGGCCCCTTCTTCCGCAAGGATCGACGCTCGGCCGAGTTCCGCTGCTGGCTCGAACATCACCGCACTCGAACCGAGAAACTCCCGGCCGCCTTCTCCGGTCGCGAGAGTTTTCGCCAGACGGGTGTCGCTACGCGAATGGTCGTGATCGACCGGGAGGCCGACCCGTGCGAGAACTGATCCGCGAAGCGTACCGGCAGATCAAGGCCGGCGAACGGGACAAACGCCGGCGGCCGAACGAGGTCCGGGCGACGGCCTGGTGGATGTTCACCGCCAGCACGCCGGGGAGTTGGCCGTTCTGGCGGCACGGGTTCGTCGCCCGGTTCGGCCGGCGGTTGGCCCGCGGCGCCGATTTTACGATCATCCCCGGCTACGACGAGATCGGCCAGGAGATCGCCACCCAGTTTCCCGAGTACGCCGGCGACGACGGCACGGAACGGCTCTGGGCGTTCCTGCTATCGCCCTACGATCGGCTTCCCGGCCGAGACGAAATGATGCGAAAGGCTCGCAGCCTGGCCGAAGCCTGGACACGCGAGCCAGTGGAGGCCGATACGAAAATTCCCTTCTGACCCTGGAGCAATCCGATGGAACCCTTTAGACTATCTAACGACGCGCCGCCGGTGGCGGCGCCGATCGACCGCCCGCCGCGACTGCGACAGCGGCAACTCTTCTCCGGGCTCGACTGTTTGCCCGGCCAGCGCGATTTGTTTCCGACCGACGGACACAAGAACGATTCGATACGAGCCCTTTCGATCCACGGCCCCTGGGCCTGGGCCATTATCCACGGCCCCAAACGAGTCGAGAATCGCACCTGGTCGACCGACTACCGCGGCCTGCTGGCCATCCATGCCAGCCAATCGAAGCAAAGCGATGCCCCGGCCACCGAACTGCTCAAACGCCTGGGCGTTGAGTTGCCCGACCAATGGCCCCGCGGCGTGATCCTCGGCTCGGTCGACCTGATCGACGTCGTGCCGATCGACGAGGCGCCCGAAGCGATCCGCAGCGCCCCCTTCGCCACCGGCCCCTACTGCTGGATCCTGGCCAACCCCAAGCCGCTCGCCGAGCCGCTCGAACAGCTCGGCCGCCAGATGCTCTGGGAGTGGGATGAAGGGAAAGCGCAACTTGACTTCCAACCAAGACCAAAATGACTTCCGAAATTCACGAGGAGTAAGACGATGAAGATCAACACAACGCCCTACGACGGTCGCGTCGGTACCGATGGTGCGACTGCCACATGCCACCGTCGCCTGGCGAGTCGGCCAACTCAGGGGGTAAGTTGCTTCTCGGCTTCACTTGTTGACAATATCTGGTTCAGGTACACTACGGACTTCCCCTACCCGTCTTGGGTGGAGGGAAGCCCTGCCTACCGGGAATGGGTATGACACCAGAAGAAAAGGCTCGCCAGGAAATCGATCGCCAGCTTGCCCAGTGTGGATGGCTGGTCCAGGATTACGCCCAGATGAACATCTCGGCTGGTCCCGTGGCGATTCGGGAGTTTCCGCTAACGACCGGGGCCGCCGACTACATGCTCTATGTCGATGGCAAGGCCATCGGCATCGTCGAAGCCAAGCCCGAGGGACACACGCTCACCGGCGTGGAGACGCAATCGGCCAAGTACGCCGACGGACTTCCGCCCGGCTTGCCTGCTCATCATAGCCCCCTGCCGTTCGCTTACGAATCCACCGGCAAGGTCACCCAGTTTACCAGTTCGCTAGAACCCGATGCCCGAAGTCGAGTTGTCTTCACGTTTCATCGACCGGAGGAACTTCGTCGACTGGTCAATCTGAAGTGCCAAGTTCGTGAGGGTCTCCGTACACTTCCACCGCTGAAGATCGAAGGGCTCCGCAAAGTCCAAGTCACGGCACTCCAAAACCTCGAACAGTCGCTCTCCAAGAACCGGCCCCGTGCCCTGGTCCAGATGGCAACCGGCACGGGCAAGACCTTTGCGGCGGTCACGCTCATCTATCGGCTCATCAAGTTCGCCGGTGCCAAGCGAATCCTCTTCCTGGTCGATCGCAAGAACCTGGGACGACAGGCCGACAACGAGTTCAAGCAATACGACAGCCCGCATAGCGAATACAATTTCCCCGGCGAATTCAACGTCCAGCATCTCAAGTCCAACACGATCGACGGGGTCAGCCGGGTCTGCATTACCACGGTGCAACGCCTCTACTCGATCCTCAAGGGCGAGCCGGAATTCCAGGAAGAGAACGAGGAAGGCTCCCTGTTCGAGACCGACTCGCCGCTTGCCAAAATGCCCTTGCCGGTCGTCTATAATCCAAACGTCCCCATCGAGACCTTCGACTTCATTATCATCGATGAGTGCCACCGGTCGATCTACAACCTCTGGCGGCAAGTGCTGGAATACTTCGACGCCTTCTTGATCGGCCTGACCGCCACGCCCACCAAGCAGACGATCGGCTTCTTCCGCAACAATCTGGTGATGGAATACGGTCACGAACAGGCGGTTGCCGACGGGGTCAACGTCGGCTTCGACGTCTACCGCATCCGCACCAAGATCAGCGAACAGGGTGGCAAGTTGGAGGCCGAATCGGGCAAGTTCATTCCCCATCGGGATAAACGGACCAAGGCGAAGCGACTTGCCGAGTTGGAAGACGACCTGACCTACACGGCCAAGGACCTTGATCGCGACGTGGTGGCCGAGGATCAAATCCGCCTGGTCGTTCGCACCTTTCGCGATAAGCTGTTTACGGAAATCTTCCCCGGCCGCAAGGAAGTGCCCAAAACCCTGGTCTTCGCCAAAGACGACAACCACGCCGACGATATCACCCGGATCATGCGGGAAGAGTTCGGCAAGGGAAACGACTTCTGCCAGAAGATCACCTACAAGACGACGGGCAAGAAGCCGGAAACACTGCTGGCCGAGTTCCGCAACTCCTTCAACCCACGCATCGCCGTATCGGTCGATATGATCGCCACGGGCACCGACGTGAAGCCGCTGGAATGCCTGCTGTTCATGCGAAACGTCAAGTCGGCCGGCTATTTCGAGCAGATGAAAGGGCGGGGCGTGCGGACCGTGGACTCCGACGTCCTGCAAAGCGTCACGCCCGACAACCGCAACAAGACCCATTTTGTGATTGTCGATGCGGTGGGCGTCTGCGAACAGGACAAGACGTCCTCCAAACCGTTGGACCGCGAACCGACCGTCTCGTTCGACAAGCTGATGAAGATGGTGGCCACCGGGATGACCCATGCGGATATCGTCTCGACCCTGGCGGCCCGGCTTGCCCGGCTCGACCGGCAGTTGACCGACGATCAACGGGAAGAGATCACCGAGGCGGCCGGCGGAGCCGACCTCCGGGGGCTGACGGCCAGCCTGCTCGGCAGCATCGACCCCGACCAGACAGCCCACCGGGCGGCCGAAACGTTCGGCCCCGAGCCGACCGAGCAGCAGGTTTCCCAGGCCGAACAGGAGTTGATGGGCGAAGCCCTCACACCGTTCCACGACCCCAAGCTGCGAGACCTGGTCGTCAATATCCGCCGGAGCCTGGAACAGGTCATCGACGAGGATTCCCAAGACGAGCTACTTCAAGCCGGGTTCGACGCCCGGGCGTTGCAGCGGGCCCAATCGCTGGTGACCGACTTCCGCCAGTTCATCGAGGACAACAAGGAAGAGCTTGAGGCGTTGAAACTTCTCTACACCCAGCCCTATCGGTCCGGTCTCCGCTTCAAACACATCAAAGAACTGGCCGCCGCCCTGGAACGCCCACCGCTTACCGCCCCCTTACCCCGTCTCTGGCAGGCATTCGAGGCGGTCGAGCCCGAGATGGTAAAGGGCCACGGCGGGAACAAGCTGGTGGACGTCATCGCGTTGGTCCGTCACGCCATCGACCCGGCCACGCCGTTGGAGCCGTTCCCGACGACGGTGGACCAGCGATATCAGGCGTGGCTGGTCGAGCAGCAGGACGCCGGCATCGTCTTTTCGGTGGAACAACAAAGATGGCTGGATGCCATCCGGGATCACATTGCCAGTAGCCTGAGTATCGAGCAAGACGATTTTGAATACGCCCCGTTCAACGTGATGGGCGGGCTCGGCGGGGCGTACGACGTGTTTGGGGATCGGTTGCCGGGCATCTTGGATGAGTTGAATGAGAGGTTGGCGGTATGAGCAAGGATATCTTCAATTGACCAGGAGGGAGCAATGAAAGGGCAGGTTACTCACATCAATCAGCAATGTGGCATGGTCGCCATGCTAACGGACGATGAGGACTACACGATCATCGAACTGCTCGGCGACGAAGTAGAGGAAGGCGACGTTTTGCAGTGGAGTGGAAGCTATCCACTCGGTGGCGAGACGATTCGGAATCTCACGCAGGAATGCGTCATGGAAGTCTTCTTTCAGAATCATTCCGTTCCGGAGCATCAGCTACGTCAGCAGTTACTTTACTAAGGAAACCGAGAGCAAGGACAAGCAGTATGGGCGAGCGGAATGGCCGACTAGACGACGCGGTGGCCGACCTCGGCTTCCCCCAACTCCCCGGCAGTTGGTGCTGGGCGACCGTTGGGGATGTCGGGGAAGTGCGTCTTGGTCGGCAGCGTTCCCCCAAGAACCGCTCCAAGGAGCATCCAACGAAGTATATGCGTGCGGCAAACATCACATGGGAGGGCATTGACCTTTCCGATGTTCTCGACATGGAGTTTACTCGCGCTGAGCAGGAGGTTTTTCGCCTCATTGCTGATGACATAATCCTCTCGGAAGCGTCTGGAAGTCCACATGAAGTTGGAAAGCCGGCAATTTGGAGAGATCAACTTGAAAACTGTTGCTTCCAGAATACCGTGATTCGTTTCCGCTCCGCAGTCACCGCACCCGGATATGCACACACCATATTCAGCCATTTTGCACGCAATGGTGTTTTTGCTCGGGTGAGTAAAGGCGTCAACATTAACCATCTAAGTGCGGCACGCTTTGCCACAATACCGTTTCCCGTCGCACCTCGAATGGAGCAAGAGAGGATTGCCGATAAGGTTGAAGAATTGTTCTCCGACCTCGACGCGGGCGTAGCCGCCCTCCAGCGAGTTCGGGCGAACCTGAAACGCTACCGTGCCTCCGTGCTGAAGAGTGCGGTGGAGGGAAGATTAACCGAAGCGTGGCGAAGCCAGAACCCGCCCAAGGAGCCCGCGTCCGAATTACTGGCAAGAATTCTCAAAGAGCGTCGCCGGCGCTGGCAACAGCAGCAACTCGCCACCTACAAAGCCAAAGGCAAGAAACCGCCGAAGGAGTGGCAGAGTAAGTACAAAGAGCCGGATGGTCTTGACGCATCCAAGTTCCGCGAGTTGCCGAAGGGGTGGTGTTGGGCCTCCGTCGACCAGCTTGCTGAGGTTGGCACAGGAACGACGCCTCGCAGGGGTATCTCCACGTATTGGGAGAAGGGGACGATCCCATGGGTCACAAGCACCGCTGTTAATGAACTGTATGTGACTCAAGGAAATGAACTGGTCAACGAAGCTGCACTGAAAGACACGCATCTGACCCTGTATCCAAGCGGTACGCTGATTGTCGCCCTTTATGGGGAAGGCAAGACTCGCGGAAAGGTCTCCGAGCTACGTATAGAGGCAACCATCAACCAAGCTCTTGCGGCCTTGCAGATGAAGGGGCCATCCGCTCTCTGCCGAGCCTACCTCAAGCTGTTCCTTCTGAGCAACTATGACAAACTACGGCGAGGATCGGCGGGTGGTGTTCAACCGAACCTCAATCTTGGCTTGGTCCGGCGGATACAGGTGCCATTACCTCCTTTGGAAGAGCAGGAAGAAATTGCCACGGCGGTTGAAGAGAAAATGTCCATACTCGACCAGACCGCCATGCTAGCCGGGGTGAATCTTGCTCGGGCCAACCGTCTCCGTCAATCCATCCTCAAACGAGCCTTCGAGGGAACGCTGGTTGCACAAGACCCGAAAGATGAACCGGCGAGTATATTCCTCAAGCGAATACACTCTGACCACTCGACGGCAAGAAGCAGGAATGCACGCTGAATACGCCATTCCCGAACCAGAACCGAGGGCTGATCGATGTCCAGACCCATCTCATGGAATTTCTACAAAATCACGTTGCAGCAAGACGTTTCGTTTGATGATCGAAGGGAAGTCCTGGTAGAGCGGTTTCGCAATGCCGATACCTACGTGAGAAATTGGCGTGACGTGGAGTACAAATACCAACTCTACGACGTGGAACGCCAAACGACAGGGAATACAGAACGAGATGTTGTTCTGGGGAGAATGACTCGCATTCCCAAGACCGCCTATGGCCGAGCACTGGATCGTCAAACGCGTCAGAGCGAAGAAACCTCGGTAAGTGTTGTAGAGATCGCAGATTCTACAGAGTTCATCTATGATCTTGAGTCATGTGTTCTATCACTGCACAGGCGTGCTCCGTTCACGAGCGTGCGTCCGACTGCCGTTGCATGGGCACAACTTCTCGGGATGCCCCATGACTCTGAGATTCCCGAGGAAACGGACGTTCACGTAGAATGCCTTCGGGACGAGGCTTATACCGATGAGGTCCTCAATACTGATGAGCCGCTTAGGGAAGTGAAACTGACGTTTGCAAAGCCGAACCCCGGTTCGGGCCTTGACATTCTTGCTGAGATACACCTTGGGCTAATTGGGGAAGAGACGGACTCCGACGAAGTCTCTATTGATGCGAAGAAGAGGTCGGGGGGGACATTGAAAAAAACTGGTTTCATCCGACGTTCAATCCGGGTATTGTTGGGGAATGGCTACTTGAAGAAGGGTTCACTCCTGATTGGAGATAAGAAGCACGATCTGCTCGCGGCAAAAGAGAAGGATCGGGAAACGGAAGGTTTCGCAAAGGACGAAGACGGTAGTTTCCTCATACTGCCAGAGCAAGCAGATCTTTGGTTTGAGCAACTCGTGAGGGAGAATAATGACATCTTCCCATAGAAGTAAGCCTGCTCTATTCACAGTATGGCGAGAGATCAGACGGTACGGTTTCCGTCGAAGCGACTGCCGGTTTTGGCTGTCCTGGGCACTCATCGCAGCCGTACTCACATTTGCTGTTCCGTTCGGCCAGAGCGACAACATATTTCAGTATCTGGCGATACACATAGCGTTCGCTGGATTCGGGGCAACGGTGTTCGGTTTCACAATTCTCGGTGGCAAAGACGATTTCTTCGAGCCGATAATTGAATCCGTCCAAGACGGTGTTTATGCCCTGCGAAACATGGTGTTGTTTCTGTTCTTTCCCTTGATTCTTCACAGCATAGCGTGCGGCTTATTGACGGTACGGATTCTGGTTCCGCAGGTTGGACTATATGTGACAGTGGCCTACACCTGGAGGTTTCTTTACGGATTCATAGCGATTTGGGCAACGGCCCAAACGGCCTTCTCGTTTCATTTCCTCTTCTCGCTGGCCATTACTCGACTGGTGTGGAAGGATATAGAGGTGAAGAAGCGAAAGCAGGCTGCGGCCGACGCCGAGAAGCAAGCGAAGGAACAATTAGACAACTGGTAAGAAGTTGCCGTTTCCATTTCCAAGGAAGACATAGTGACCACCGACACCGCAAGTATCGTCAACAAAGCCTGGAACTTCGCCCACGTTCTGCGGGACGATGGGCTTTCGTACATGGCCTATACGGAACAGATCACGTTCTTGCTGTTTCTGAAAATGGCCGACGAGCGGACCAAGCCGCCGTATAATCGCAAGCCGATCGTTCCGAAGAAATACAGTTGGCAAAGTCTGCTGGAAAAGGACGGCGATGAACTGGAGGCCCACTATCGGCACTGCCTGGAGGAACTGGCCAAGCAGCCGGGGATGCTGGGGGAAATTTTTAAGAAGGCCAAGTCGGAGATTCAGAACCCGGCACTGTTGCGGCGGCTGATTGTCGAGTTGATGGATAAGGAACAGTGGTCCCGGATGCAGGCCGACGTGAAGGGCGATATCTACGAAGGGCTGTTGGCCCGGAGTGCGGCCGAGTCGCCCAAAGGGGCGGGCCAGTATTTTACGCCCCGGGAATTGATCCGGGCGATCGTCGACGTGATGCGGCCGGAGCCCGAGGATACGGTCTGTGACCCGGCCTGCGGCACCGGCGGGTTTCTCGTGTCGGCCCACGACTTCGTGCTGAAGCATCACGGCAGCGAGCTGGACAAGGACCAGAAAAAGCACCTGAAGCGAAAATTCGTGCATGGGGCCGATATCGTTCCCAACACGGCCCGGCTCTGCATTATGAACCTCTACCTGCACGGCATCGACGGCGACCCGTGCCCCATCCAGTCGGGCGGCGATAGTTTGGCCAGCCCGCCGGCGGACCATTACAGCATGGTCCTGACCAATCCGCCCTTTGGGAAGAAGAGCAGTATCACCATCGTCGGCGAAGGCGGGGAACTGGAAAAGGAAGACTCGGCCTACGAACGTCAAGATTTCTGGGTCACCACGAAGAACAAACAGTTGAACTTCCTGCAGCACGTCAAGACGCTGTTGAAGGTCAACGGAAGCTGTGCCATCGTCGTGCCCGACAACGTGCTGTTTGAAGGCGGGGCCGGCGAGACGGTCCGTCGCAACTTGCTCGGGCAATGCGACGTGCATACCCTGCTACGCCTGCCCACCGGCATCTTCTACGCCCAAGGCGTCAAGGCCAACGTGCTGTTCTTCGACGCCAAGCCCGCCCAGGAGAAGGCGTGGACGAAAAAACTCTGGGTCTACGACCTGCGGACCAACATGCACTTCACTCTGAAGCAGAACACGCTCAAGCGGGCCGACCTCGACGAATTCGTCCAGTGCTACAAGCCGGGCGAGCGGCACAAGCGACGGCAGAAATGGACGGAGAAGAAGCCGGAAGGTCGTTGGCGAGCGTTCGACTATGAGGAGTTGACCAAACGAGACAAGGTCAACCTCGATCTATTCTGGCTACGAGACAAGAGCCTCGAAGATTCCGAAGACCTGCCCGAGCCCGACGTCTTGGCCCAAGAGATCGCCGACGATTTACAGACGGCGTTGGATCAGTTCGCGTCGATCGCGGGGGAGTTGAAGGAGTAGTCACGCAAGACTGAGAACACACAAAGGGTGGTGTCTGAAGTAGCGACTCCCCGATCATTCCGCGCTGAAGGGCACGCCAGGCTCACAGGAGAGACAGGATATCGTCGAAGAACCGCTCATGCTCCCTAACTGCCTCCATGTCGTCGAACAGAACGTCACTTGCCGAAGCGATTCGCTCCCTCATCGACATCCGGTAATCACGATCGGTTCCAACGCGCACGGCCAAATCGACGTACTCTTCCGGCGACTGTGCGATAAGATCCGAGATTCCCATTCTCGTGTAGAACGCGTAGCCTACGCGTCCAACGATCAGTTTGCCGGGCAACGTAACCAGAGGCTGCCCGTACGAGAAGACATCGTAGGCACTGCTTCCGGCACCGAAATGCGGCGGGTCGAGAACCACATCGGCAAGTTGCAGCAGCCGACAGTAGTCCTCGAACTTCTGGCTCGGGAGGAAATGCACGCGGCTGCAAACGCCAGGAATCGTGGCGGCAAAGCGATCCTTCAATAGGCCAACGATGTTTGGGTGGCGTCCGGCGAGGAGAACCACTTCACCGGTCGCGTCCGCTTTCAGAATATCGCCGATCAGCCGGTCCATGTCCGGATGGATCTTCATCGGATTCTGGAGACACATGTAAAGCGTTCTTGCCTCCGGAAGGCCGAAATGCGCGCGAGCCATAGGCGAGACCGGCGGAAGCCGGCGCTGGCACATCAACAAGGAACGGGCTTGCCAGAGCGCCTCAGTGTAGTGATTGTCGGACTCAGCTATCTCCATTAGTTCGCAGGAGAAGAAGTGTTCCACAGCGGGGACACCGGAGGTGATCTGTGATCCGTGAGACGTGCATTGCAGTGGAGCCAGTTTGGCAAACGGCAAGAAGTAGTTTAGGGCGTCGCTACCGACCTCCCAGAAATACAGGAGATCGCACCGGGCGTTGCGGATCCGCGAGGCGGCTTCACTCATTATTTTCGGGAATCCTACTGTCTGTAGCCCGTCCTGTCGAAGTGCGTTGCGTATCGTATCGATTGCCCGGTTCGAGCAGAGAATCACCAGTTCATATTTGTCACGGTCGAGACGATCGAGAATATCCTTCATGCAACGCAGGAAGATGCCTTCATGGCGCCCGGTTACGACCACGCCAATCCGTTTGCGGGTCGAGAGACCGCTGCCCTCCGGGGTCGGGAGTTTCTGGAAGGAAGCGTCGTATAGGTGGGCGAACTTCTCCTTCAAGTCGCGGTTGTTGCGGCCGTGGTAGGAGAAGTTCAGGTTTGGAAAAACGCCAGCGCACATCAACTCATCCCACGGCATGGCGGGGAGCCTCCCTCGCCAGCGATCAAGCGTCTCCCCGATTTGCTCGCGCCAGGCGTCCATCTCGTCGTTACTCTTGAAGATCGCCGGGCAAACGGTCTCCGCTCGCAGATGCCACAATTGCTTCTCAGGGTGACTCGTGGCGGCCTTGTGAAACCAGTCCCTGGCTGAGGCAATATCGTGCTGGTCTTCAACTGCGGCCCCTAGGTTGTACATGGCAAGCGCACAATCGGGGTCCAACTCCAACGCCTTGCCATAGTGGCTCAGGGCCGGCTCCGTTTGCCCGGCACCAAGCAGTAGGTTACCCAGGGTTACGCGGAATTCGGCGCACGGCTCGGCGGCTATGGCCTGCTCATAGACCTGGACTGCTTCGTCCTCACGCCCTAGCTTTTCCAGAAGTCCGGCCAACTTGACCACGGCGTCGTGGTGTCCAGCCTGAAGGTCGAGGGCTTGGCGGTAGCTGGCCAAAGCATCATTTTCCTGCCCCAAAGATTCCTGGGCCATGCCCAGATTTGCGAAGGCGTCTGTGTAATCGGGACGAATTTGCAATGCCCGATAGAAACAGGCCATGGCCTCAACATAGCAATCCAGACTGTGCAACGCGGCGCCATAGTTATTGAAATGCACGGCCTTCGTCGGGTCAATAGCGATGGCTTGGCCGATCGATTCCAACGCCCCTTCGTGATCGCCGATCTGATGCAGCACAACACCAAGCAAATGTAGCGATCCGGTGTGTTCGGGCCACTGCTTGAGAATGTTGCGATAGAGGTGCTCGGCCTCCCAGGTGCAGCCTTTGCGGTGGAGTTGGATAGCGTCTTCAAACGATGCCTCGGCTGGCGTCGGTGGACCAACTCTGGAAAGCAAATCCCGGATCTCCGTCCTTTTCGTCCGGCCAAGCAGAGTTAGCTCGCCCCACAAGAGAATGTCGAAACCGTCTTGCAGGGCCTCGGGAATGACCAGCGAGCCTTCTCCTCCGTGCGCTCGGCCCGTATTCGCAACCAGGACGTAACTTCGTGATCCCAGGTTCTCCCGGGCGGCGCGGTAGGTTTCGACGTGCTGTTGTCGAACTTCGGATACTTGGCCACCCCTCCCGTCCAAGTACAGCAGATCAATGGCCCCGTCCGTCCGGCCAAGAAATTCCGCGGGCGGGTCGCCGACGATCGTCAGATTCGGCTCTTGCGGCAATACATCGTCGTCGATCCCTGCGTCGCCGCGGGCGCCCGTAATCAGGTAGACCTGCTCCGCCGACTGGCACCACAGCTTGGTGCAAGACAGATCGAGTGGCACATTGTCTCGACGACTCAGCGGTCCTGGGCCAGAGACCTCCACAACCTTTTTGGCGTCTTCATGCTTCAAGAGCCTGACGGCCGTTTCGTGCCATTCGGTAAGAACCGTCTGTGTGGACATGCGATCACCTTGATGTGTCTATCGAAGATCAGCGAGAACCGGTCCGGAAGCGAGGCGAATCACCGGGCATGGCTACGATTCGACTCCGCGTCCAGATAGCTTAACGGAGGAGATGGCGTTTTTCCATATGAAAGGCCGATTTGGGTGATTTCCCGGAATTCCGGAATCGCAGCGCCTTTCGCCACACCGGGCAATATACTCTCTTCACCCTCTAGGGTGTCTCTTGTGTATTTGTGCGAAGATACGTGTGACAAGGTCAAGAGGTGATCCCCCTGGCGCCCCGCTTGAGCGGGGTGCGGCAACTGGCCGCATTGTACTAGAGTGCGGGCCGCCAATCACTTGCGCCAAACGGCATGGCGGTGGATCGCTTCGGGCTAGGCGTGCCTTGCGTGACAGGTCTAGCTGGCATAAACGGAAACCCCTACACTGGATTTCTGGCATTGTCAACCCCGGGCAGTGAATTAGTGCATTCTGGCAACGCAAACTGCCATAAACGCGAATCGGACGATTTTCGCGACGGGTACTTGACATTGCCTGTAAGATCGGATACCACCGGTGCAGAAACGTAAGTGTGTTTACCCGGTTCTCTTGGGCCAGACAGGCGGAACGCAACGATGGGCAGTGCCAGTTCTCTCAGAACCGTGTGTCGCTGTCCTGGCCCGCGCTCTTCCAAGTGTTCCCTTGCGGGAATGCTCCGTTTCTTCTGCCGAGAACACGGCGAGTTCAGCACCTGTTGCGCGGCTCAGCAACTTAATTGCGCCAGATCTCTTTGCGCGTCTCTGTAACCAGCGAAATCTGCATCCCGGGAGAGAGTGATCGTGCAACTTCCAAGACCATCATGGAAAAACACGCTTGGGCATCTTGGTTCGAACTCGCAGAAACCGCGATCGGAGAAACGCAGGCGCCGAACGAGGACGCTGGCGTTTCAGCCGCTGGAACCCCGGCAATTGCTCTCCACGGTGAGCGTGTCGGTCAGTGACGGCACGTGCTCCGAGGCGGGGCCAGATTCCGGGGCGTTCTGGCTGTCGCTGGATCAATCCTCGACGGAGTCGCTGACCGTCTACTACTCGATGAGTGGTACGGCGACCAACGGCACGGATTATACCACGCTTCCCGGTAGCATCACGATTCCCTCGGGATCAAGCGGTACGTCAGTGACCGTCTCGCCGGTGGACGACGCGTTGACCGAAGGTGACGAATCGGTTGATTTGAGCCTGTCATCCAACAGCCAGTACACGGTGGGAAGTTCCTCGACGGCTTCGCTGACCATTGAAGACAATGACGGTTCCCTACCCACGGTGAGTGTATCGGTCGATGACGGCACCTGTTCGGAGGCGGGGCCGGACTCCGGTTCGTTCTTGGTATCCCGAACCGGCTCGACGGATGACTCGCTGACCGTCTACTACTCGATGACCGGCACCGCCACAAACGGCACGGACTACACGACGCTCGCCAGCAGCGTCACGATTCCCTCGGGTAACAGCAGCACTTCGGTGACGGTCTCGCCGGTCGACGATGCGATATATGAGGGTGACGAATCGGTTGATTTGAACCTGTCGACCAACAGCCAGTACGTAGTGGCCACTTCCTCCTCTTCCGCCTGGGCTTCGTTGACAATCCAGGACAATGACACAATGCCCACGGTGAGCGTGTCCGTCGATGACGGCACCTGCTCGGAAACGGGGCCTGATTCGGGATCGTTCTTGGTCTCTCGAACCGGCTCGACGGATGCGTCGTTGACGGTCTACTACTATATGGCCGGCACCGCTTCCAACGGCACGGACTACACGACACTTCCCGGCAGCGTCACGATCCCCTCGGGTAACAGCAGCACTTCGGTGACCGTCTCGCCGGTTGACGACGCAGTTACTGAGGGTGACGAATCGGTTCAGTTGGATCTGGCGTCAGGCAATAGCAATTACACGTTGGACGGTTCCTCTTATTACGCCTCACTGACCATCACCGACAATGACGGCACGTTGCCCACAGTGAGCGTGTCGGTCGACGACGGCACATCCTCCGAGACGGGGCCGGACTCGGGGTCGTTCCTGGTGTCCCGAACCGGCTCGACGGATGAGTCGCTCGTGGTTTACTATTCGATGAGTGGCACCGCCACCAACGGCACGGATTACACGACACTTCCCGGCAGCGTCACAATCCCGGTGGGCAACGCCAGCACTTCGGTGACGGTCGCGCCGGTAGACGACGCAATCACTGAGGGCGACGAATCGGCCCAGCTGGACCTGTCCACCAACGCGCAGTACACGATCAGCGGATCGAACCCCAATGCCTCGCTGACGATCGACGACGATGACCGCTTGGCGCCGGCTTACAACGCGCCTGCTGAAGGCGCCGAGATCTCTTTCACCGGCGTGAATTTCGGCAACGGCAACGTGCAGTTGGCGGCCGGCGATCTTAGCTCGCTGGTGCGCACGTACGGCAATAGCGCCACCGAACCACAGGACTTGGGCAACGGTTACGGATGGCAGGTGGGCAACTGGCCGTACCTGGTCCAGACCGAAACACAGATGATCGTCGTATTCGGCGCTTCGTCGGCGTTCTGGTTCACCGAATCCGGGGGCGATTACACGGCAAGTTTCGGCGCCCGGCAAACACTCGCCTACGACTCCACCAACGACGTCTTCCGGTTTGTCGACCTCGACGGCACACTGATCGAGTTCGACGACTTCTCGCAGACGGGCGATCGCAAGGGAATGTTCCGACGCGTCACCACCCCGGGCGGCGATATGGCGCAGGTCACTTCCTGGCTGACCGCTGGGGGGGAAATCACGGAAATCCAGTATCGAACTCCGGGTAGCGTGCCCCACGAGTCCCGGCAGTTCAGTTACGTGAGCACGGGAGCAAACGCCGGACGGCTCGAATCGATCCTCGTTCGCCGCAATTCCAGCACGCCCACCGCCTCGTGGACCAACGTTTCCAAGGTCGAATACGCGTACTACGAAACGGACGTGTCGGAGTCGAACGGGTTGACGGGCGATCTGAAGACGGCCACCCTCTACGCTCACGACGGCACCACGTGGGTCAGTCAAGGTTGCCATTACTACCGCTACTACATCGACAGTTCCGGCGCCGGTTTCGCCCACGGGATGAAGATGGCACTCACCCCGCAGAGATACGCTAACGCCGACGACGATCTGGCCAGTCCGCTGACGGCCACCGACACCGCCCTGAAACCCTACTCCGGCCGCTTCTACGAGTACAATTCCGACTACCAGGCAACCAAGGCCGTGGTCGACGGGCTGTATGAGTATACCTACGCCTACACCGAGGGTACGGCTTCCGACGGCTATAATGAATGGAAGTGGAAGGTCGTGGAGACGGCGCCCGACGACAGCACGTACACCACCTACAGCAACTATCTCGGCCAGATGTTGCTCCGCGACCTGGAGGCCACCGAAGGCGAGAACGAGAATCACTGGTATACCTATCAAGAGTACGGCGAGAGCAGCCACAACGCCGGGCGACTGGTCACTCAGTCGCTCCCCTCCGCCGTCTCGGCATACACGGCCACCAGCAGCGATCTGTCGGTCACCCAACGCGAGTCCGACGGACTGCTTCGAGAATACGTCTATTACAGTTCCACCACGGCCACTTCGTCCACGGCCGGCGGCGTTAGTGGATACGTGCAGTACGTCCAACTCAAGAACGGCGACAACGACGCCACCCCGGCGACCTTGGCCGAATACGAGTACTTCACGCGAACCGTCGGCACCGGCGTCAGCGAGATGACGATCAACCCGGTGGCCGAGGTCACGCTCTACGAGAACGACGACCAGACCGGCGGGATCACCACGACAAACGCCTACACCTGGTACACCGACACGCTCCAGGTGCGGCAACTCACCACCACGTTGCCGGCGGCTTCCACCGGCGAAAACGGCTCCGGCACCAGCGCCACGCTTAGCACCTACTTCGATTCCTCCGGCCGCGTGACGTGGCAAGAGGACACACTGGGGCGGATGACCTATTACGACTACGACGACGTAACCGGCCTGCTCGTGCAGAGTGTGGCCGACGTCGACTCCGGACAGGGGCTCACGCCGCCCACCGGCTGGACTCTGCCGACCGACGGCCAACATCTCGTCGCCGATTACGAGTACGACGACGTCAACGGGCTGACGCAGATCCTCGGCGCCGAACACGACGTCGACGGCACCGACGTCCGCACCGCGATGTGGATTGTCAACCTGGACGAGGACCGCGAGATCCGCACCGCCTCCGGCTACGCCACCGAGAGCACGCCCGGGTCCGGCACTTGGGATACCTTCACGCTGGCCAATCCCGTGGGGATCATGCTCTACGATCGCGACGGCCGGGTGACCGACCAGATCCAGGCCACGCGGGGAAGCGGCGTAACCGATTCCGGCAAGCTCGCCCCCTCCGACACCTTCGCCACCTCGTCTTACACGGCCCAAGCGACCTACGAGTACGACGATGCCGGGCAGTTGACGCTCATCAAGAACTACAGCGACATCGCCGACTCGAAGTGCGCGATGACCGAGTATTGTTACAACGACATGGGCCGCGTGTCCGGGACGAAGGACTCCTCGGAGAACATTACCCGCTGGGTGTACGACGCCCGGGGGCTGACGACCAGCGTCTGGCTGGGGACCGACGACGAGCCGACCAGCGGCGACTGGTCGCCCAGCAATACGACCGGTACGAACCTCGTTAAGCTCACCTCGATGGAGTACGACGACGGCGACGACCTGGGCGATGGCAACTTGACCGAGTTGACCCGGCACGTCGACGATCAGTCGGCCAACGATCGGGTCACCAGCTATCTGTACGATTGGCGAGACCGGATGGAGTACGCGATCGGCCCGGCCGACGATTCCGACCGGATTACGTACACCATGGCCCATTACGACAACCTGGGCCGCGTGGTCAAGACCCAGGGCTATTACGACGACGATGACGATCTGGCCACCGCCGGTCCGGAAACCTACACCAACGGGGCGGCCGCCGAGGACGAACTGCTCTCCCAGGCCACGATCGGCTACAACAGCTTGGGCGCCGTTTACCAGACGTCCGTCTTCGCCGTGGGCCAGGTCGACGACCAGGGCACGACCTACATCCGCCCGGGCGACTCGCTCACCGCCGACTTCTGGTACGACGATGGCGGGCGGTTGCTCAAATCCCAGCAGTCGGGCACCGAGGAGTTCAGCAAGTACGCCTACGATAGCCTCGGCCGGATGACCACTTGGTACACCGGTTACGACACGGCCGCCGGCGAGAGCAACTATGCATCGGCCGATGATGTGACCGGCGACACGATCTTCGTCCAGGGCGAGTACACTTACGACGAAGCGGGCCAATTGATTCAGAGCACCACCCGGCAGCGGCTACACGACGACACGAGCACGACCGGGGCTCTGGGCGCGTCGGCGCGGGTCAGCACGGCCGGATACTGGTACGACGAGATCGGCCGGCGGACCGATGTGGCCAACTACGGCACCGGCACACTGAACCGGTCGACGCAGACCTCCGCCCCCACGCGCAGCGACACGGTGCTGGTCTCCTCGACCGAGTACGACGCGGCCGGCCGGGTCCAGAGTACGTTCGACCCCAACAACCGGGAAACGCGCTACGGCTACTACGACAGCGGCCAGATGAACCAGGTCATCCAAAACTACGTCGACGGGTCCGCCACCACGGGCAACCAGGACGAAGACGTCATCACCGACTACGTCCTCATTGGCCAGCGTCTGCTCAACACGACCACCGTCACCTCGATGCAGGCCGATGGCGTCGGCACCGACGTGCAGACCACCAAGTACGTCTACGGCACCACCGTGGGCGACGCCAGCCCGGAGGTTTACCGTAACGACGTCGTCCGGGCGGTGATCTATTCCGATTCCGACGACACCTTCGACACCGAGACCAGTACCCTGGCCGACGGCACCGACTCGACCTACGACCGGGTCGAGTACACGATCAACCGCCTGGGCCAGGTGACCGAGGTCAAGGATCAGGCGGGCACGACCCACGCCTACGATTACGACGATCTGGGCCGCCGCACGAGCGATCGGGCGACCGCGCTGGGCACCGGCATCGACGATGCGGTCCGCCGCGTCGATACGGCCTACAACGTGCGTGGGCTGGTCGAGTCGATCACCACCTACGACGATCCCGACGCCGGCGAGGGCAACGCCGTCAACCAGAATTTCTATACCTACACCGATTTCAATCTCCTACAGCGCGACTACCAGGAACACGAGGGGGCGAAGGACGCCAATACGCTTTACGTCGAGTACGATTACGCCGCCGCGTCGGACGGGTATCGGCTGGAGTCGATCGCCTATCCCAGCGGGCGGCTGGTCCATTACACCTACGGCACCGCCGGCAGCACCGACGACAATCTCAACCGCCTGGCCACCATCGCCGACGACAACTCGGGCAGCCCCGGCGATACGCTGGCCGCCTACAGCTACCTCGGCCGGGGCACGATTGTGATCGAGGACTATGCCGAGCCGGAGGTGAAGCTCGATTATTTCGGTGGCACCTCGGGCAGTTACGCGGGGTTTGATAGCTTCGGGCGGGTGGTGGATCAACTGTGGACCGATTATGGGGCCGATCCGGATGCGGCGATCGATGAGTATACGTACGGCTACGATCGCGTGAGCAACCGGCTGTGGAAGGAGAACGTCGTCGCCGGCGAGTTGGGTACGCCCGTGCATCTCGATGAGCTTTACGCCTACGACGAACTCTATCGCCTGGTGGGCACCGAGCGGGGTAACCTCAACGGGACCGCCGACGGGATCGTCTCGGGCACGGAAAACTTCGAGCAAGCCTGGGACCTCGACGGGCTGGGGAATTGGGCCGAGTTCGACTCCGACGACGACGGCGACGGCACTTGGGACCTGGAGCAGGACCGCGAGGTCAACACGTCCGGCGAGATCACCGGGGTCACCGAGGAGCAGGGGCAAACGGCCTGGGTCACGCCGGCTTACGACGCGGCGGGCAACATGACGACCATCCCGCTGCCTTCCGACCCGACCGTCGCCCAGACGGCCGTCTACGACGCCTGGAACCGGCTCGTCGAGGTGAAGCAGGCCACCGACACGGTCGCCGTCTACGAGTACGACGGCCTCGGGCGCCGCGTGGTCCGGGGTGTCGACACGGCCAGTCCCGGCAACCCCGACGGCACGCTGGACACTTTTGAACACTTTTTGTACGGCGGCGTCAACGTCGTCGAAACCCGTGACGCCGCGGCCGCCGACGCGCAGGCCGAGAATCTTCAACCGCATTACCAATACGTCTGGTCGGACCGCTACGTCGACTCGCCCGTGCTGCGGGACGAAAACACCGACGCCGACGACACGTGCGACGACGGCCGCGTCTACTATCTGACCGACGCCCTGGGCAACGTCACCACCCTGATCGACTCGACCGGCGCCGTTCTCGAACGCTACGTCTACGACCCCTACGGCAGCGTCACCATTTACAACGCCGACTGGTCGGACACGCGGACCGCCTCGTCCTACGAAAACACCCGCCTGTACACGGGCCGCGAGTTCGATCCGACGACCGGCCTGTACTATTACCGCGCCCGCTGGTACGATACGGGCACCGGCAACTTCACCACCCGCGACCCCCTCGGCTTCGCCGCCGGCGACGCCAACCTGTATCGCTACGTGGGGAATCGGCCGGTCGGGTCGACCGATCCGAGCGGGTTGTGGCAGGTCGACGGTTCGGGCGGGAATTCCCGAGAATGGTCTGCTGGTTCCGTTCTTCGCGAAATGGAAGAACGTGACAAGCGCACTTTCGCTGCGCCTGAATTCCAGAACCCCCTGTTCTACCGTTCGTTTTCCCCCGAAATTGATGACATGATAAGGAACTTCGGCTCGGAGCCGGCTGATACCAGCGGGTCAGTTCTCTCGATACCGCCACCCGGCCCGAGAGAGACAATTCCCCGCAGTGACATGGGCATCGGCTCTCCGCGCCAACCACCGAATATCGACCTGAATATCGACCCGAATATCGAGGGTGGCGCCAAGTATGGCGACGACGTTGTAGGTGGGATCCTCGATGCGGGTAAGGACTGGATTATGCCCCAGATCCAGCCCTGGGGCAAGCCGGCGTGGGAGGCCGGCACGTCACACGTCGAAACCGCGTACAGGCGAGGCGCGTTCGACAAGTGGTGGAGGTTCTTCAACGTGGTTAATCCGAAACAGTTTAAGGGCGCGTATGTAGGAGCCTTTGGTGGTTTTCATGTTCCAAGTCTGCCACCGGCGAGAGCTCCCAAGCCGAATCCGGTCAACAGTCTTGATTGGGATTTGGGTTTCGGCACACTGGAGAGGAATCAGACGTTCTACATCGATCGTAACTCCCTGTGGCGGATCCTGGGCTCGCAAGGTGAACTGAGGATCACCGGGGACATTGGGCCCTTCGCTACGGAGGAATATGACAGGTTCAGGGGCAAAGAGCCTGAGCCGTTTCAATTCAAGGAGTCCGAGTGGAAAGAGAGAGACAGAGTCTTGGAACTGATTTTGGAGTTCACGCGGCCCCAAGAATTGAAGTTCTGGGAGCGCCCAAGATGATGAGTTTGGCGGAAATGCGCCTGGCTAGACGTAGAAGACCACCCAGAGTGTTCGTTACGGATCTGGGAGATGGGAAAATCGGTGACAAACTGCTCTTGCAGGATCTCATCCCCCCTTGGGATACTGTCTTTAGTTGAAACGAACGGGCAGATTGCCTGCGGTGCCGAAACGTGATGCTGGAAGCGTGAGTCGTTCCCTCAACTTGCATGATTGCGAGTGTTTCGGCCCCTGCAACCTTCTCTTGAGTCGGGAAACGAGATTCTGACCAAAGTGTATCACAGGTCACTTCAAACAGAAACGGAGGTCCATCATGGTGTCGCCAAGGCTGGCGTTCTTCTCCACACTGCTAGGACTGCTCATGTGTGAAATGCCCTGCAGTGCGGACGGGCCGAGCAACTCTTCCGAACCGCCTCAGGGGTCGAAGCTGGCCAGAGTTCGACAGGCCTTGGA
>CAYUIQ010000035.1:0-47793 GCA_964444795.1 uncultured Planctomycetaceae bacterium | reverse complement strand
TTTTCGTCCGGCTTGCGCGGGAACATGGCCACGTAGTAGCTGCCATCGCCGGGCAACGTCAACTGAAGCAGATCCTGGTATTCGGAGAAACGGGGCACGTCCGCGGCCGAGGGCTGCAGCCCGTAGCGAAGGGTGTGCCGCGGCGTGCCGGCCGGACTGGCGACGTAATACTCCAGATCCATACCGAATTGCCCCAGCGCGGTGAAACGATCGCCGCCCAGCGCGCGGGGACCCAGGATCTTCTCGCCCGGGGCGTCGGCGAGGGACTTCGCGCGGTCGGCGGTCTCGGCCGGAGTGCCGATCTTCTCCGAAAGCGTCCAGAAGTGCCATTGGGTTGGCTGATTACCGCCGACCGTATCGCGCAAGATGATGTAACGGATGCCGTCGGCGTCATCGTCTTTGACCGACATCAGTTGACGCTGCCAGGTCATCGGCAGACGGCCGGCCTTGGGTGTCGGCGGAAATGCCGGAGCGGCATCCGGAATGGAAAAAACTTGCGACCAAGTGCCCGTGAGTTCAAAACCGGCGCTGGCGTAGTCCAGCCGTGGCAGGGCCACGAAACCATCCTGGCTGGCCTGACCGGTGAAGCCTGTCGGCGGGGCCGTGCGCCCGGGCTTATGGCTTGCAGCCGGCATCACACGATTGAGCAGCATCGAGTGAAGGTTGCCATAGGGATAACCGTTGAACTCCCCGCTGATCGGTACGCCCCGGGCGAACCACTTGGAGATCGCGCCCGTTTCCGACGGCCAGATTTCCCCGTCCGGATTGGTCGCAAACTGGGAGATGAACAACAAAAAGCCCTCGCTATCCGTGCCCGTACCGCTGCGCAGAAGGTATCCCAGGCGGCGAATGAATTCCGAACGCCAGTGGGGAGCTTTTGTCGGCAAGTGGGGATCGCTGTACAATCGCTCTTGGCCGCCCATCCCCTCGCCCATGATGTAGGTCATCCCCGTCTTCTTCCAACTCCATTGCATGACGGCGGAGTACTGCGGGTCGAGCTTGAGATAGGCCTTTGCCAACAAACCACCCATACCCCATCGGTCACCCCTCTCTCCGCGGCCATGCGGGGCCGACACGCGCGGGTACAGCCCCGGCCCGCTGGGTTTGGGCTCTCCCCGCACTGCGCGCACGGGCAGTTCTCGCTGGGGATCACCCGGGGTGAGCAGCCGTTCGTAAAGCATGCCCATCTTCTTGAATTTCGGGTCGGACAGGAAGTCGGCGAACCCTGCTTGCTGGGCCGCGAGGGCATAGAACATCAGCTTCGAGATCGACACTCGGGCGTAGTGACTGCTCTCGTTCCAGTAGCCGTCGTCGTCGACCGTCTTGTCGAGCCAGTCGCGCATCCGCCGGGTCGGACCCTCGGCCCATTGCCGCGCCATGGGGTGATCCTTAAGCAAGCAGGCCAGCACGCCCTGATTCAACGTATGGGCGATCGTCATGTTGGGGTTGCCGGATCGGTAACCTCGCTCGCTCGACCAGTTGGCCGGGCTTGCCGCATAGTACGCCAAATACGCCATGCGGGCACGGAGAAGCCTGCGCTCGGCAGGCGTTACGAGGTCGGTGTCGATGATCGCGTCGTACTGTCCGGCCAGATGCCCCACTTTCCGCATCAGGTCGAATTCGCCCATGCGCCCCAACAGTTCTTCCATGGTTTTGACGGCATGCGCGTTGGTAAGCCCGTTCATCGCATCGGGATTGGCTTCGGCGGCCCGTGACATCTCCGTGGCATTCATGATCAGCCACGGGTGCTTCTCGGCGCCGTCGGGCCAGTCAAGAACCATGTCTTTGACGGCGTCCAACCCCAGTGGCGGACCGGACGCGGGGCCTTTGAGTTGTGAGTACCTGGCGAACTTTTTCCGCGGGTCGTCGCCTTCGCCGATGCTCCAGACGCGGGCGCCTGAAGCATTATTGACACGAAGCACTACCGAGCCGTCGGTCTGCTTGATCAGCGGGATCGCCTTGGGCTCGAAGTGAGCGAACGGCGCCTCGCCCCCCTCGACGGGCAAGACCCAACGCCGCGGACTGCGTCGCACCAGGACAAGCTCGCGCCGGCCGTCGGCAAACTGGAGGTAGACGTCCGGCTGCGTGAACTCATCCCACCAATCACCCCAGGGGGACAGCTTGGTGATCGTCCCGGCAGCGTACGCGCTGACCGGACGCTCCAGCCAGTTCGACTTCTCGATGTCTTTGGCGCCGCTCTGCTTGCCGGCCGCTTCCTTGGGAAACTGCAGCGTCAGGGCGGGCAAGCCCGGTGTCAATCGCAGGTCCCAACCGTCCTGGGGGTTCTGCTGGAACACCTTGGTTTCAAAGATCAGCCCCCGGCCGCCGGCGTCCAGGCGGATGATGACATCGAGCGTATTGCCGTCGGCGTACGTGTACAGACAACGGGCGCGCACGAAGACCGGTCCGGTATCGACAATACCGGCGGTGTAGGACGTAATCGGTGTCGTGCCGAACATGCGGCTCCCGCCGAACCACGTGCCGTCCGCCAGTCGCATGCCCAGGACCGGACCAGGCACGTTTGCCGGTTCTGCTGCCGGGGCGTACGACTTCTCGCCGACCAACAATCGGGCGCCGAACCGGGCGGTTGTCGCCTCGGCACGTCCGCTCTTTGCGGAGAGCGACAGGTCCGTCCTGGCCTTCTGGGCGGCCGGCGTGGGGCCGCTGCTTACGGTGTAGGTCTGTGTCGTCTGTGGCTCCAACTTCGCGACGACGAAGGAGAGCTTGGCCGACTTGACGAATTCCGTACCCGGCCAAAGCAGGATCTCCGAGAGTTGACAGGCCCGCGGACCCTGGGGGCCGGTGAGCTCGACCGAGGCCACCAGGCAGCGGCCCTTGGAGGCCGAGAAAGGATAGGTGACCACCTCATCGGTCCACGTCAGACCGAGGTGTTCGCTGACGACGATTTGCGTCTCGCCGCGACTCGGACCGGTCGCCAATGCAAGCCCAAGACAGGCGGCCACGCAGACCAACAACGGCATCCTGGTGACCATGGGCCATGTCGCGACGGCTCTTTCTCGTCGGAATATCTTCGGCATGTTTAGGCTCCGTTTATCACTGTCATGCGAGCCTCATCGTAATCCACGATGGGAGCAGATGCCAGCAAGCCGTCGAAAAACACGGGAAGAGAACCGAACTCCAGTCGGCAATCCGGCAAAGGGCCTGGCAGGGCCGGACATCGACGTGGATCAAAGGACCCGGTATACTGCGGACACGCTTTGAATCGGCGGAACGGCCGAGCCGGATTGCCTGCCGCGGAATTCGACGGAAAGAAGACAGATGCTCACGCGCCTCCTCAACTGCCCCGCCGCGGCCCGCTGCTTGGCGGTCTTTATCATTTGCTGCCAGGCATGTTCGATCGGTTTTGGCGCCGAAGCGCTCAACATGAATCCGGGCGATGTGGATCCCGGCGATCAGGCCCGGCGCATTCTTACCGATGCCGGTGTTCGGGGCGGACTGATCGTACACGTAGGCTGCGGCGACGGCACGCTGACCGCCGCGCTGCGAGCCGATGACGGCTACATGGTTCATGGCCTGGACGCCGATCCGGCCAACATCGAAAAGGCCCGCCGCACCATCCGTCTGCTGGACCTCCATGGCAAAGTGTCGGTCGAGCCATGGGCGCATGACCGGCTGCCGCATACGGACAACCTGGTGAACATGGTCGTTTCAGAAGACCTTGGCGGGATCTCCATGGACGAGGTGATGCGTGTCCTTTGTCCCGGCGGCGTAGCCGTGATCCGGCAAAACGGCGCGTGGAAGAAGACCGTCAAGCCACGTCCGGGCGACATCGACGAGTGGACCCATTTTCTCTATGACGCCAGCGGCAACGCCGTGTCCACGGACCGACAGGTCGGTCCGCCACGGCACGTCCAGTGGCTGGCCACCCCGAAAAGGTCCCGCGACCACGATTCGCTGGCCAGCTTGAGCGCATTGACTTCCAGTGGCGGACGAATCTTCCAGATCCGCGACGAGGGCCCCATCTCGCTGATTCACCATCCTCCCCAGTGGCGACTTGTCGCACGGGATGCGTTCAATGGGACCTTGCTTTGGAAACGGGAGATCGGGTCGTGGCTGACGCATCTGTATTTCTTCTGGTCGGGCCACGTTCAATTGCCCAGGAGACTGGTCTCGATCGGTGATCGGGTCTACGTGACGCTCGGCATGGAGGCACCGGTTACGGCGCTGGATGCGGCCACCGGCCGGACGCTCTTGACGTTCAAGGGGTCCGAAAAGACCGAGGAGATCATCTGTCACGACGACGTCTTGCTCGCTTTGATCGGCGATCCCGACCTCCTGAATCGGGAGGCCGATACGACCTGGAGCTACTGGCCACGGCGAGCCGAAGGCCAACCGGCCGGCGCCAAGTCGATCGTTGCCTACCGGGCAAGTACCGGAGACGTCCTTTGGAAGAAATCCGCGGGCAACCTGGCGTATCTCGTTCCCCTCTCGCTTGCCGCCCGTGGTCGCCGGGCCTTCTTCCTCGATCAGGAGCACCTCTATTGCGTTGATCTGCAAACGGGCGAAGACCTCTGGCGGGCGCCCTGTCCCATCGAAGGCCGGTTCCGCCGCAACTACGTACCGACCTTGGTGGTGCATGGGGACGTCGTAGTCGTCTTGACCGCGAAAAGGCTGGCGGCGTTTTCCGCTGGAGATGGAAAGAAGTTGTGGGAAAAGGAAGGCGGCAACCAGGGCTATGCGTCGCCGGGCGACTTGTTTGTCATCGGCTCGCTGGCATGGACGCTTCCGGCCACCGGGAAAAACGACTTCCGGGGCATTGATCTCCACACCGGCGCGATGGAGAAATCCTTTACCCAAGAGCAAGTGTGGCCCGGCGGACATCATCATCGCTGCTACCGAAACAAGGCGACCGAGCGTTATCTCGTCACCGGCAGACGCGGCGTGGAATACATTAGCGTGGAGGGCGACCGCCACGTGCATAACTGGTGGATCCGGGGTGAATGTCAGTATGGGGTCATGCCCTGCAATGGACTCACCTACGTGCCGCCCGACCCGTGTACCTGTTTCAATTTCGTCAAGGTCGACGGCTTCTGCGCCCTGACGGCGAGCAATACCTCAGACGCGATGGCGATCGATCGCGACGACCGGTTGAGCCGTGGACCGGCATACTTGGCACAGACCGAGACCGGCCGCCGGGAGTCGGAACGTCGGGATCATAATCCCGCGGACGTCGCCCAGGAAGCCGGGGACGGGGCCTGGCAACCGCCGATCGCCGACCGGCATGCGGATGATTGGCCCACGTACCGTCACGACATCACGCGCAGCGGTTCGACAAAAACGCACGTGCCGCCGAACCTTCAGCGGAAATGGAGCATTGATATCGGGGGCAAACTGACAAGCCCGGTTGTCGTCGGCGACCGAGTGTTCATCGGTTCGGTGGACCGGCACACCGTGTACTGCTTGGACGCCGAAACGGGGACCCGGCGTTGGCAGTTCGTCGCCGCCGGACCCGTGGATTCGCCGCCGACGATCTTCGGCAACATGGCCATTTTCGGCTCGCGAGACGGCTACGTTTACGCCCTGCGAGCGTCCGACGGTGCATTGGTCTGGCGCTTTCGTGGTACACCCGTCGATCGGCGCATTACCGTCGACGGTCGCCTGGAATCGGTATGGCCGATCCACGGAAGCGTGCTCGTCCTCGACTCGCCAAATCGGGCCGGCAGCGACGCCGGCGCCGACTCGCGGGGAGTCGTCTATTTTGCGGCCGGCCGCTCTTCCTATCTCGACGGAGGAATCCACCTCTATGGCCTGGATGCACACTCCGGGAAGACGCTGTTCGAGACGTCTCTGTCGGCCCTGCCCTACGAACCGGGCATGAGTCGCCCCGAGAAGCCGATGACCGCCGCATTGCCCGATCTGCTGGTCTCCGACGGGAGATACATCAACATGAGACAAGTCCAGTTCGACAGCCGGCTGGTTCAACGAGAATCGGCTCAACTTCGAACCCTATTTGCATCGACGGGCCTGCTTGAGGATTGCTGGGCACACCGACAGAATTGGTGTCTCGGCTACGAGGGGACCATTGGCGGTTACGACCCGATCGGCGGGCTGAGAGAGGGTATTCGCACTCGCCGACCCTTTGGGAAACTCCTCGTGTTCGACGACCGATGTGCTTATGGCGTTCAGTCCATGTATACCTTCCTGAAGCACACCCGGTCGATGTGGCCGGCGGCGCATGACGGAGAGTTGCATCAGAAATACACGAGATACCAGTCGCACCAGTTTCCCATTGGCGCAAGAATCTACGCCCAGCAAAGGAAACCCGTTGCAGCCGACGGTCCGGAGAACGGGAAACCGCCCGGCAAAGACTTTTTGGCGCACTGGGCCGGCAAGCGATGGGACGTGCGCGTGCCTCTGCAAGTGCGCGCTATGGTCCTGACCGACAACATGCTGTTTGTGGCGGGATGGCCGGATTCCGTTGAGATAGAAGAAAAGACGGGGGTCGCTCTCCACGAGTCGGGCCGGCGCACCAATCGCGCCGTGCTTTGGGCCGTCTCGCCGGCCGACGGAAAAAAGCGGGCCGAATACCGACTCGATTCCACACCCGTCTTCGATGGGCTCGTCGCCGCCGGCGGGCGGCTCTATCTCTCGACGGCCGACGGCAAGGTGCTTTGTTTCGCCGGGCGAGCAAGCGGTTTCTAGAAGCACGGAGACACGGGTGCTCTTGTGCCGACACCCAAGGAGTCGCTCGAAGGATTCGACGCGACCGTGAAGTCGATCTCCGAGATCCTCATCAAGCAACTACGTTGCCCCTGGAAATTGACGGTACATCACGTTGCGTTTTTATTCTTCTTGTCTCTCTTCAGTTTTCGTTTTTCCTTTGGGGTAAGCAGGGCCTTTTTCTGTTGTTCCCGCTTGCCTTTGTCTTTACTTCCCTTGTCACCCATATCCGCTTCTCCGTGATTGAAACCGAAGGTTCGTCTCAACTCCGTCAGACAAGCTTGACGTTTTCGGCTCTTGGTCCTTTCGGTCCGCGTCCTTCCGTGTACGACACTCGCTGCCCTTCTTGGAGTTCCTCGTAGCTCACCCCTTCGAGGTCCGACGAGTGAAAGAACATGTCCTTGTCGCTTCCGGTGTCGATAAACCCGAAGCCCTTGTCCGTGAGTCGCTTGATAGTGCCTTCTGCCATTGGCCCAATTCCTTAAAAAGTGTCCCGCGGCGTTGCCCGAAAACACCGTGCCCAGGCTACTCCGCCACAAACGTGTTAACTAACAGGTATTTGAATCGGCCCCGAGTCTGGCGACCGATAAATCCGGCAACCAAGCAACCGTCTCGGGCCGCCAGACGGCTACCATGAGCGTCTCACCTGACTGCCGTGTTCATGTTCAATTGCTTAGATTCCGCTTAGGTGATCAGCTTTGTCCGTCGTCCCGCTCGCGCGAGAACGTCCAGGGCAAAGTCGATGTTTTCTCTGCTGTGAATCGCCGAAACGCACGTCCGCAAGCGGGGAGCGTCGACGGGCACCGCCGGGTAAACGACCGGGATGACCAGCAATCCTTCGGAGCGACAGATCCGCGTCATCTCCAGGGTAATCTCGTCGTTGCGGGTCATCACGGGCACGATCGGAGTGACGCTTTGGGCCGTGTCGAACCCGAGCGTCTTCAAGCCCCGCAAATAGTGCGCGGCGTTTTCCCGCAAACGCTCGACAAGCTCAGGCTCGCGCTCGAGGACCTCCAGCGCCGCGATCGCGACACTCGCTTGCCCGGCGGGCAACGCGCCGCTGAAGATATAACCGCGGGCGTGATGTCGCAGATAGGTGGTGATCTCTTTGCGGCCGGCGATGAAGCCGCCGCAGCCGGCCAAGGTCTTCGACAGGGTTCCCATCTTGACGTCAATCGCGTCGGGTTCCAGATCAAAGTGCTCCTGGACTCCCCGCCCCGTTTTTCCCAGCACTCCCAAGCTGTGCGCTTCGTCGACCATCAGCAAGGCTTGATGCTTCCGGCAGAGTTCCACGACCGCGGGCAAGTCGACGATGTCACCGTCCATGCTGAAGACGGCGTCGACGACCACCAGTGTCCGGCGGCCGGCGGCCTTCTCCAGACTCTCCGCCAGGGAGTCCATGCAATTGTGCTCAAACTCCAGGAACTCGGCACCGGACATGCGGCAGCCGTCCATGATACTGGCGTGGTTCCACTGGTCGCCGATCACGCAATCGCCCCGCCCGACCAGCGACGAGAGCGTCGCCAGATTCGTGACGTATCCGCTGCTGAACACGACCGCATCTTCCGCGCGCATGAAGGCGGCCAGTTTCGCTTCCAACTCTCGATGCACCGTGGTCGTGCCTGCCAAAAGCCGCACGCCATGGTGTCCCGTCCCAAACTCCTCGATCGCCGCAATCGCCGTATTCTTCAGGTGCGAATGTCCCAGCAGTCCGAGGTACTCGTACGAACCGAGCATTAACATCCGCTTACCGTCAGCGACGACCCATGCTCCGTCGTGCATCGAGATTTCGGGTTCAAAGAAATACAAGCCCCGCTCTTTGAGTGACTCGACCCGGCGATTTAGACGGCCGTAGTGCTGTATCAAACCGTCCGATTCGCAGCCGCCGGACTCAGCGGTAGGCAGGCCGTCCTGGAGCGGTACATCCGCTAACCGGGGAGCTTCGGCATTGGCCGTGCTCGGGTCGGTTTGCCGCGCCGGTGGCGCTGACAGGCTTTGCAGATATTCGACCAACTCGTTGATCGTTTCCAGATCAAACACGACGTCCGGATTCAAAGTCGTTTTGGTTTCTTCCTCCAATTCGGCCGTGATCGACGCCACGCCGAGCGAATCGACTCCCAACGCGAGAAGAGACGCGTCGTAATCGATCTGGTCGACTTCAAGAGAAGTCTCGCTTCGGAGCCACTGGACAATTTTCCCGTGAACGAGTTCGTGAGTTGAAAGGTCCGGTGTGTTTGGAGAACCCCCCAATGGGCTGCTCGTCTGAGTCATAAGTAGTATGCTTTCACCTAGTACTAGTCAATACGCAAAGAAGCAGTATCCGTGTCCTTGTCCCGGCTGTCAACACTCCCCCCCGTAGAGCGCGAGTGACTTCATCAGGCCCTTCAGGGAGGATGCATTCCCCTCGCTAGAAATGATTTGCCCCGCGAGAAACTGCACGAGTGCCACTCAAACGGCGTAGGCTATGTAGATTGGTCCTGGCAATCGTTCGTGGACCGTGCCCGCAAGTATCATGGCAGGGCTGCGATGTCTTTCGGGCGGCTGCGGCGAAATAGCGGCTGGCAAAGCAAATTGCCGGCTATTTCTCTTCGCCTTCAACCTTCCACTCGTGGATACCGCCGGCCCAGTGCTCTTGTGATTGCACTTCGATCCGCAGGCCGTCGGTCGTGACCGGATCAAATGTGGTCCGGTTGTACCGATCCATCTCGACGCCGTAGTCGCTTGGATTTCCAACCGGCTTCCAGGCATCGCCGTCACGAGACAGAAGCGTCCAAGACTCGGGCAAGCGGCATTGGCCGCGGCCCGTGTCGTCGAACCAGTACACTTCCACCGCGTGAACTTTGGTGGGTTGGGCAAAGCGGTACTCGACCCACTCCTTCTTTCCCTTGTTGGGCCACCAGTGGAGGAAAGGATTTGCGTGGTCACCCGACGAACGGGGTTCGCGTTGATCGTTCAGTGCGGCGACGTTTCCTCGCGATGCCGAGGCCCGGCTGGTCGACGCAATGGTCGGCAGCGGCTCGGGACGCACGCCTTCCGCGGTCCGGCCAATCCAGATGCACATCCCCTCGGCATCACGATGGCTCCACGCATAATACGGAATGGCGCGAAACGTAACGGGTTTCTTCCGCAGCCGTTTCTCGCCCGCCGGTCCCTTCTCCCACCGCGTTTCCTGGGCCGCGCCTCGCACGATCGCAAGGCCACCCAACAGATCGGCCTCGAACCGGGACGTCAACCGCGTATCATCCTCCAAGAAGAGACTGGGGATCGATTTCGCGTCGACGTCAAGCCCTTCGATACAAAAGACGATCGGGCCGCGTTGGATGGCCACCTTGCCGAGGTTCTCGACAAGCTTCGCGTTGGCCGTCACGCGGCGGACCGGCATCGGTAATACGAGTTCCACCCGGTCGCCCTTTTGCCACTTGCGGTCGATCGTCACATATCCGTTATCCACGGCGGCCGCGACCGTTTGGCCGTTGACCAACAGGGTCGGCGCCGGGTCGTCATCCTTGAGGAACTTGTAGAGTCCGCCAGGAGCGGCCTCGCCCCGCGCCCAGCCGGGAATGCGGAGCTTCAGAGCAACGTCGGCTTTCGTCTCGAGCGTGATGCTCACCTTGCCGTCCCAGGGATATTGCGTTTGCTGACGGATGCGGACCGCGTCGTTGCCGACCTTGACGGTCGAATCCGAAGCGACGTACAAGTTGACGTAGATCCGCCGCCGCGAGTCCTTATCGTCCACGGCATAGACATAGCCGGGCATCGACGGGATGAAGCGAGAAATGTTGCTCGGACAGCAGGCGCATCCGAACCACGGACTGCGGGCACGTCGGCCTTCCGTCTCCAGCGGGTTGGGGTAGAAGAAGGTATTCCCCTGGAGCGACACCCCGGAGAGCAGGGCGTTGTACAAGGTGCGTTCCATCACGTCGATGTACTTCCCGTCGCCGGTGAAACAGAACAGCCGATGGTTCCAGTAGACGTTGGCGATCGAGGCACAGGTTTCACAGTAGGCCACCCGATTGGGCAAATCGTAGGGATCGCCAAACCCTTCGTTACCGCCGGCCGCGCCGATGCCGCCGGTCACGTACAGCTTGGTTTCGACCACGTCGTGCCAGATACGGTCGATGGCCGTGACGTACGATTGGTCGCCGACCAATGCCGCCACGTCGGCCATGCCCGCGTACATGTAGGCCGCACGAACCGCGTGTCCCACGGCGGCCTCCTGCTCGACAACGGGCCGATGGTCCTGGCAGTACTGGCCCATCAGGCCGAACTTACGACCCTCGGCACGACCTCGGGCGTCGAGAAAGAACTTCGCCGTGTCGAGATATTTCTTTTCGCCGGTGAGCCGATAGAGTCGCGCCAGGCCGATTTCGATTTCCTGATGCCCGGGCGGCCAATTCTCTTTCTTATCCGGGCCGAAAGTCTCGCAGATCAGGTCGGCGTTTTTCACGGCCACGTCCAGAAGATTGCGTTTTCCCGTGGCCACGTGATGGGCGACGGCCGCCTCGTAGAGATGGCCCACGCAGTAGAGTTCGTGCCCACCGGGAGCCGACCAGCGGGGTTTGCCCCCGGGCGGGTTGTACTTTTCGTCATCCTCGGCGGCGCCCAGCAGGATGGTGCGTGACGTGTACAGGTATCCGTCTTCCTCTTGCGCCGCGGCGATTTTCGCGATCACCTCGTCGACGTACTTGTCGAACTTCTCGTCTTTTTGGAGTGCCAGAACGTAGGCGGCCCCCTCGATGATCTTGTAGAGGTCGGAGTCGTTGAAGTAGATGCCTTCAAACTTCCCTTCGAGCAGCCCGCCGGCCCGCGCGAAATTATCGATGCGCCCCGTTTCCTCACACTTGGTGAAGCAGTAAGGAATCGTCGTCTGGCGGCTGGTAACCAGCCGCGGCGTCCAGAATCCGTCGGCCACGTTCACCGCCGTGAAGGGAACCGGACGCACCGGGTACTCGTGCGCCGACTGGGCCGCAACCATTCCGGCGGAGAATGTGATCGCTGCTATCGTGGCGAAGAGCATCGTTCGAAAACACATGAGAGTCTCCTGTACATAACACGAATGGCTACTTGGCTTTCCTCGGCGTCAGATCGGCCGTACCGGCGCATCGCCAGACCCAGTCACCGTCCCAGGTGCGAATCGGCCGGCCGTCTTCTCCCTTTTCCGTCTTCCATTGCTTCCCATAATAGCCGTATCGCATCCGGCTGTCTTGCAGTTGGATAACGAAGAACCCGTTTTCCGTCTGGCCGTCGTTGATGCAGAGCAGCTTGCGTTGGGTCTCTGTCGGCGCCCACCGGCGTACTCCGGTCCCACTGTGGCCGTAAATGTACGCCACCACATTGTACGGCAATGCAACGTCATAGAAGGCCCGTTTGTCTTCCTCGTGCCACCAGTCCGCATCCACACCGCAGTGGCTCATCAGGATCACCGGGCGGCCGCTGTCGCCGACGTTCTCGGCCAGATCCTGGCGCAAGAACGTCAACGCTCCCTGGGGATCGTGCCATATCGGATTGTACCGGATCTTCGCGTTTTGGACATCGGCCGGGTAAATCCCGAGCATAACGAAATGTACATCGTCCCAATCCCAGGAATAGTGGAGGCCGTTGTCGCTCAGGTTCCCGATCAGGCCTTTTTGCTTTCGGATCGCGTTGCGCTGCTTGAACTTGGCCTGAAAGCTGAACCCGTGGCGATCTTTGCCGACCGGCGGGCCGTCGTGGTTGCCCCAGGTTTCAAAGACCGGATACTTCAGCACACCGTCGGTGCCGTCGAGCCCGAAGTCAGCGAGCAGGGATTCGTACTGCTTCTCGCCCTTGTTGATCCCTTCAAACATGACGTCGCCGTCGTCAATCATGTCGCCCAGTCCCATCACGCCGCGGGGCGCGTCGACGTGACCGCCACCAAGCGATTGGGGCCAGTTCAGATCGGTCACCGCGTTGATCGCCAGCACGGTCTTGAGGTTATGTGCGTTGCGGTATTTGTGCCGGGTCCCGACCGATACGTAGTGGGAATCCGAGGTGCTGATCAACGTCACGTCCCGTTCGACGGCCTGGGCACAGACCGTTGCTGTCAGCAGAAGCAGCCCCGCCACCGCGGAGCCTAATCCCCGTCGCATCCATCTCACTGCGGTCATCTGATGCTCCTCTCGTATCTCGTTGTCCGCCCTGCAAGGACGCACCATGCGTGCCAACCTCGTGGATATCACCCCCGACACACCGCGGCGGCGATCAGCTATTCTTGCGGCGCACCTTGTAGTTTCCTCGGCTGTCGTCGTACTCGAGTTCGAGCAGCCCTTTGGCCTTGAGCTCTTCGAGCAAGTCGGAGAAGCTTCGGTAGCCGTAGTATCCCTCGTTGAACCCGGGATGCACGCGCCGGATCGCCTGTTTGAGCGTCGACCCCCACAAGGGATCGTAATCTTGTTCCGCCGAAGGCAGGACTTCCAGGACCCGTTCGATAGCCTCCTGCTTCTTCCCCCCGTCGGCCTTCCCCTTCTTCGTTGCGGTCCCCGTCTTCTTGGCTGCCCGGATCAGGTCGTCGTAGTAGATGAACTCGTCGCAATTGGCGATAAGCAGGTCCGAGGTCGAACTCTTGGCACCACAGCCGATGACCCGTTTGTTGTTTTCCTTCAACTTCGAGACGAGCGGCGAAAAATCGCTATCGCCGGAGATCAAGGCGAAGGCGTCGATGTGCTGCTTGGAATAGCAGAGGTCCAGGGCGTCCACGACCATCCGGATATCGGCGCTGTTCTTGCCGCTCATCTTGCTCTGAGGGATATCGATCATTTCGATGCCCTGGGCGTGGAACTCCTTCAACGAGTCTTGGTAGTTGCTCCAATCGCAATAGGCGCGTTTGTAGACCAACCGCCCCTTTTCCAGGAGCCGTTTCAGAACCAACTGGATCTGGAACTTTCCCGGCTTCATTTTCCGAACACCAATGGCCAGGTTCTCGAAATCGACGAATACGGCGATGAGCAGTTCTTCGGGCATGCGAATTCCCCGGCGTTTGATTGCCTGGCAGAGTGGTAAACGACAACGCCCCTGGTCGGCGTTGCGGCTCAAGGGCGCTATGCGTCGAGCCCAAGACCGGCTTGAGCTGCTTGCTTGCCGAACCATATCCGACCCGTCCTGCCAACACAAGGGGTCTGCGCGTGACGGGCGGGCCGCCTGTGCCGGCATTCTCCTTTGCCGAATCGGCCCAGGCGTAATCCTGCGTCACGATTCCGGCAAAATGCATGGCGTGGATGGGATACATCGCCCCTGCACAGCCCCCCACGCGGGGGTTGCGGCGTCGGCATCCCGTCCGTCGACATCGCGGTGCTGACAGCCCGTCGAAAAAGTCGCATGGGTGCCTGGGGTCGAGCGCAGCGAGCCCCCAGAGCCGCGTTTTCTGGGGGCTCACTCAACAAATCTCACTTTTTCAACAGGCTGCTGACCTCTTCTTCCGTCTTGCGGTTCCCGTTACAACCGCCGCTGCCGAAATGGTGGAAGGCTGGACGCCGACACGGTATCTTGGATAGTGCGTTCTGCCTGAAGCACAAGGGATCGAGCCTGGTGGATCGAACAAGAGATTACGACCAAGACGGAAGTGCGAGGAGAAAGAGAAATGGGAAGATCGAGTGCCGTCGGAGGCTACCTGGGCTGCTGCTGCTTCTTCATCGCGGGGATTCTCGCGCCGATCATGGGAAATGTTCGATCCGGGTCCGCGGCCGAGCGGCCGAATGTGCTTTTCATCATGACCGATCAACAGTTTGCCGACGCGATGAGCTGCCGCATGGGCAGTCAGTATATCCACACGCCGGCGATGGACAGCCTAGCCAAGAACGGCATGGTATTTACACGGGCCTACACGTCGAACCCCCTGTGCATGCCCGCGCGGAATTCCATCTTCACCGGCCGCTATTCACACGAAACGCAAATCACCAAGAACGCCGGGCCGAAGCTGGACCCCAAGGAATTCGTCAGCATGGGGTCGTACTTTGAGGCGGCCGGCTATGAAACGGCCTACTTCGGGAAGTGGCACCTGCGATACAACTCAAAGGACGAACAGGCGCACGGCTTTCAAACGGCCCAGTGCCTCCACGGCAATGGACACGATAGCGAGGTTGGCGATCTGGCAGCCAAGTACGTCGCCGGCAAGAGCGGGGATTTGGACTCGCCGTTTTTTGCGGTGGTGAGTCTCAGTAATCCACACGACGTGTGCCAACTTGCACGTCACCAGCCGCCTCCAAGCGGCCCGATCGGCGATCCGCCCCCGCCGGCGCGGTGTCCGCCCGTGCCTGCCAATCTTGATCCGCCCAAGAATGAGACCGATTCGATGAGCGTCTTGCGCAAGGGGTATCAAGGGCCGGGGAGCAAGTTCCCGGTCGGCGACTACAGCGAAGATCAGTGGCGTCAACTCCGATGGGGATACTACCGTCTGGTCGAGATGGTCGACGGTGAGATCGGCAAGGTCCTCGCATCGCTGCGGAAAGCGGGACGCGAGCAAGATACGTTGATCGTTTTCACCAGCGACCACGGCGAGTGCGCAGGCGCGCATCGCTTCAACCAGAAGACCGTCTTCTACGAAGAATCGGTCCGCGTGCCGCTGATCGTCTGCCTCAAAGACCGAACGGGACCGGGCACTTGCGGCAAGCTGGTCAATACGGGTGTGGACATCCTTCCCACGCTGCTCGATTTCGCGGGCATTGCCGTGCCGGAAAAGCTGACCGGGCGGAGTTTGCGACCGATCTCGCTGGGCGGTACTCCGGCCCAGTGGCGGGACCACGTGGTCATCCAGAACAACATGAGCCAAACCGTCCGTGTTGACGGCTTCCGCGCGTTGGCCGAAGGCCGGATGGTGCGGAGCGAGCGGTACAAGTATTGCGTGTACAGCCACGGCATCCGTCGGGAGTCCCTGGTGGACATGCGGGAAGATCCGCTGGAAACAATGAATCTGGCCGGAGACCCGGCGTATCAGCAGGTGCTTCTGGACCATCGGAAGCTGCTCGGGGACTTTGGCAAGGCGCATCACGATGATTTGGTGGAAGAACTCTTGGCCAACGACGTGGGGCCGATCCCATTCGTGACCGAGCAGCCCGAGAAGTAAGCGATGTCCGCCGAGAGAGAAGAGCCCTTACCGTCGAACCGTGTGAGGTTCCGAATGTGTCTTTTGTTCACCCGCATGGGGATCTCCGCTATGCGTGCATCGCGATACCTGCCAAGACTCGGTTTGCTCGTTATGTTGGTACTGCCGTTCGGTGGCGTGCCGGCCGTTGCGGAAGCACAGACTCCGATTGAATTCGGCAAGGTCGATTGGCTCAGCGACTACGACCGGGCGGCGGCGCTCTCCAAGGAGACAGGCAAGCCGATCCTCATCCTGTTTCAGGAGGTCCCGGGCTGCTCGACTTGCCAATCGTTCGGCTGCGGGCCACTGTCTCACCCCCTGGTGGTTGACGCGTCGCGTGAATTCGTTCCCTTGGCGATCCGCAACAACGTGAAGGGAAAGGAGAGGACCATCTTGGAGCAGTTCAACGAACGGCCCTGGAGTAATCCGGTGGTTCGTTTTTCCGATTCCGCCGGAGAGGACATCATCCCGCGCAAGACCGGTGTTTACTCGACCGGGGAATTGCTCAACCGAATGATGCTCACGCTGAAGGAGGCCAAACGGTCCGTGCCCAAGTACCTGGAACTGGCCGCCTTTGAATACGGCCCGCGGAAGCAACAGTGGGCCACGTTCGGAGTTCACTGCTACTGGGTTGGCGAGCAGAAGCTCGGCCAATTGCCCGGCGTATTGGCCACGCGGATCGGCATGCTCCGGCGGCAGGAAGTCGTCGATGTCCAGTTCGATCCGACCGTGATTTCATACCTTGATTTGCTGGCCAAAGCGAAAGAACTCCAATGTGCCCGGACGGTCTTCGCCCGCACCGACGAGCACGAGGCCGTCGCGAAGAAGCAGAGCGATTTGACCGTGGTTCGCACGGATGAACCAACCGACACGCGGACGACCCAGCAGTACCACCTTGCACACAACAAGGCGTACCACTTGCTCCCGTTGACGGCTTTGCAGGCAACCAAGGTCAATGCGGCATTGGCCGACCACGAGAACCCGGACCCGTGGCTCTCGCCCACGCAACTCAAGATGAAGCGGAGCATCGCCTCGCGAATCCAGGAGGATCCAAATGCTCTGTCCGGATTGAAACCGGATCGCTCTCCGATCGGGATGATTCGCTATTGCGGCCAGTTGGAAACGCTCTTGAAGCAACCGGAGAAGTGACGATGGGAAACAAAGCGGACTCCTCGCGAAACTCTCTACTCGCGGCTCTCATCCTGAGCATCTTCCTGCTGGCCGCTCCACTATCGGTATGTTCTGCCGCGGGACCGTCCTCCAAGCCGAACATCCTTTTCATCGCCGTTGACGATCTTCGGCCGGAATTGGGCTGCTACGGCGTGAAAGAGATCAAAACGCCCGAGATCGACGCGCTGGCGGCCGGCGGACTCACGTTCAATCGTGCCTACTGCCAGTTGGCCGTCTGCAATCCGTCGCGGGTCAGTCTCATGACCGGGCTGCGGCCGGATTCGTCGAAGGTCTGGGATCTCGTCACTCGGTTCCGTCAGACCGTTCCCGACGTCGTCACGTTGCCTGGGCAGTTCAAGGCGCACGGTTATTATGCCGTGTCGTATGGAAAGATCTTTCACAATCCATGGCCCGATAACGCTTCGTGGAGCGAACCGCACCGCTGGCCGAAAAAGAGTTCCCTCTGGTCGGACGAAGCCAAGCAGCGGCACGCGGCGTACAAGGAACAAAGGCGCGCGGAAGGACGGCCGGACAGCGCGATCAACCGGATTCGGCCCCGAGCCACGGAGATTGTCGATCTTCCCGACAACGAACACATCGACGGCGCAATCGCCCAGCAGGCCCTCGCTGCGATGCGGAGGCTGGCGAAACAGGAGCAGCCGTTTTTTCTCGCGGCTGGTTTCATTCGTCCGCACCTGCCGTTCGTCGCGCCGCGGAAATATTGGGAACTCTACGACGAGGACGCAATCCCCGCCGCGCCGAATCCCTTTCTTCCCCGGCATGCTCCCCGCTTCGCGATGAACACGATGTACGAACTGCGGGACTACATGGATTTCGACGGCACACCGACGCCAGACCAAGGCTCGCTGACCGAAGCCCAGCAGCGGCGACTCAAGCACGGGTATTACGCGTCCGTCAGTTTCATCGACTCGCTGGTCGGCCGCCTGCTTGCGGAACTCGGATCGCTCGAACTGGCCGACGACACCGTCGTGGTGCTGTGGGGAGATCATGGCTGGAAGCTCGGTGAACATAACAGTTGGTGCAAGCAGACCAACTACGAACTCGATGCCCGCGTTCCGTTGATCATTCGTGCTCCTGGAGCCCCGGCGAACGGTCAAACCACCCACGCACTGGTCGAGTTCGTCGACATCTATCCGACGCTCTGCGAGCTGGCCGGCGTGCCCTTGCCGGAGCACCTGGACGGCAAGAGCATGACGCCGCTGCTGTCGAAACCGGATCAGACTTGGAAGCAGGCGGCGTTTAGCCAGTTTCGCCGGCAGGATGGCTCCGTTCCGCTGATGGGCTACGCGATGCGCACCGATCGCTATCGGTACGTCGAATGGCAAGATCGCCGCACGCGCGAAATCGTTGCCGCCGAGTTGTACGACCACACGAATGATCCTCTGGAAAACACCGACATCGCCGGCCGTTCTGAAAACAAAGAACTCCTCGCCGAACTCAGCCGTCGGATGTGGACGACTTTGCCGCAACCGCCGGAGTACACTCCACCCGGGCCGCGACGTCCCCAAGCCATTTTCCAAAATCGCGGCGCCGTGCCGGTCGCGCTCTTCTGGATCAAGACGGATGGAGACGAGCGTAAGCAGGGCATCATCCAACCCGGAAAGCAGATGCTGCGGAACACGACCCTCGGGCATCGATTCCGCGTGCAGGGACCGGACGGCTACAGCAGAACGTTCGAAGTGAAAAAGCGGCGTCAAACGTTCACCATCATGCCCGCGGAATCTCGACCCAACATCGTCTTCTGCATGGCGGATGACTGGTCGTGGCCACACGCGGGCATACTCGGCGATCCGGTCGTTAAGACGCCTAATTTCGATCGCGTGGCGCGTGAAGGCGTGTTGTTCGAGCACGCCTTTGTCTCCACGCCTTCCTGCACACCCAGCCGCTTCAGCATTCTGACCGGGCAACATCACTGGCGGCTCCGGGAAGGTGACAGCCTGGGCGGGTCGTTGCGCGAAGAATTCGACGTTTACACCGAGATGCTCGAGGCGGCCGGTTATCGCATCGGCAGATATGGCAAGGGAGCCTGGCCCAGTAAGCACACGTTCCGCAATCGGGATTCCTTCGGCAAGCAGTTTCGTTCCTTCGATGCGTTTATCAAGGAGCGACGGCCCGCTGAGCCGTTCTGCTTCTGGTTTGGCGGCGCGGACCCGCACCGTCCCTACCAGTGGCAAGTGGGTGTCGACAGCCGTATCCAACTGGAGAACGTCCGCGTGCCGGCCTGTCTTCCCGATCATCCCACCGTGCGTACCGATCTGGCCGACTACTACTGGGAAGTGCGGCGATTCGATCGCGAAGTCGGCCAGATTCTGACGCGATTGGAGACGATGGGAGAGTTGGACAACACGATTCTCGTCGTCAGCGGCGACAACGGGATGCCGTTTCCCCGCTGCAAAGCCACGCTATACGACCTGGGTACGCGCGTTCCCTTGGCCGTTCGCTGGGGCGCGAAAGTGCCGGGCAATCGCACGGTCGAAGACTTCGTCAACCTTTGCGATTTCGCACCCACGTTTCTGGAAGCGGCCGGCCTACAGCCCGGCGAAGCGATGACCGGGAGATCTCTGCTGCCGATTCTCCGTTCGG
Source organism: uncultured Planctomycetaceae bacterium (assembly GCA_964444795.1). GTDB lineage: Bacteria > Planctomycetota > Planctomycetia > Pirellulales > Thermoguttaceae > JABMRP01. The sequence goes on along the minus strand of CAYUIQ010000035.1, from coordinate 28,244 downwards.
ACCGGTCCGGTCAGATCGACCCTGCCCGGACTTTCGTGTTAACCGGCATGGAAAGACACGTCTATCCGTACCCAGCCCGAGCCATCCGCACCCGCGACTTCCTCTACATCCGCAATTTCGATCCGGCCGCATGGCCGACCGGTGAAATCAAAGGCCGGTCACCGCACTACGATTTCGTCAAGCAACCCTGGCCGACGGAGCCCGGCGCCTTCTCTTACAACATCGACCCGTCGCCCACGAAGCAATTCTTGCGCCAGCACCGCAACGATCCCGACGTGAAGCGAGTGGCCGACCTGACCTTCGCGCGGCACCCGAAGGAGGAGCTATACGACCTCAAGAAAGACCCCGATCAACTGCACAACGTTGCGGGCGATCCAACCTACGCGGAAACCGCGAAGAAGTTGCGCCGGCAACTGGAGGTCGAACTCGTCAAGAGCGACGACCCGCGAATGGCGGTGACGGACGACACGAACCAGTCGGCCGCGGAATCTTCCCGGAAGTAAAAGCCCTGAGGACTGGTGAGAAGAAGTGGAACGAAAGGGCGGTGGGAAAGGGCTCATCCGGTAGTCACCGGCGGACGCCTCCACCTCCGTTACGACGACAATCTGTACTGTTTCGACGTGAAGCGATAGTTCGGATCGCGAAAGGAGAATGCTGCGATGCAACATGCACTTGCGACGGCACTGTTACTGACGGCCGGTTCGATCGGCCTTGTCCAGGGAAACGAAGTGGTTTTTAGCGTGGCCACCGATGGCAGCGACACCAATCCGGGCACATCCGAGAAGCCGTTTGCCACGGTGGCCAAGGCGCAAGAGGCGGTCCGTGGGCGAATTGCCGCCGGATTGGACTCCGATCTGACCGTACTGATCCGCGGCGGGACCTATCGAATCGAAAAGACCCTTGCCTTCGGTCCCCAAGACTCGGGAACCGACGAATATGCCGTGACCTACGCAGCCAGTCCGGGCGAGGAAGTCGTCATCAGCGGAGGCCGCACGATCACCGGCTGGAAGGCCGGCGCCGGCGGAGTCTACTCGACCGAGGTGCCCGGCGTAAAGGAGGGCTGGAAATTTCGCCATCTCTACCTGGGCGGGCGTCGGGCACAACGGGCTCGCACTCCCAATCCCGGCGCCGAAAACCCGTGCCTCAAGCTCACCTCGGCCAATCTGTCCGAGGACCTCAAGCGATATACGCTCGGGCTCGACCCGGCGTCGCTCGGCAATTGGCAAAACGCCCAGGATATGGAAATCATGGTGGCCGGCAATTGGGCCGTCAATCGGCTACCGATCGAGAGCATCGATGCGGCGACCGGTATCGTCGTGTTGAAGCCGCCACACGCGGTCGGGCACGACGCGATCCGTCCTCGTGCCGGACGTTGGTGTTACTTTGAGAACTCGATCGACCTGCTCGATGCTCCCGGCGAGTGGTATCTCGACCGGCGAACCGGCGTCTTGAGCTATCTGCCGCGTGCCGGTGAGGACATGAGAACCGCCGAGGTGATCGCGCCTGTGCTCGGGCGGCTGGTCGAGATCAAGGGAACGCCCGAGAACCCGATCCGCAATCTCCATTTTCGCGGCCTATCGTTCCAGCATTCCGATTGTCAATTGCCCGAGGGTGGTTACATGGGCATCCAGGCCTGTCACTGTACACGGGGGAAGAACTGGAGCCAGCCCTGGTCCCGCGTGCCCGCGGCCGTTCGCTTCGATTACGTCGAAGGGTCGAGCATCGAAGACGGCGAGTTGGCCCATCTGGGCGGCTGTGGCATCGCCTTGGTCACCGGTTGCCGCGACATTCTCATCCAGGGTAACGATATCCACGACATCAGCGGCAACGGCGTCATGCTGGGCGGTCCCCGGTCCGAGGAGGAAGTTCCCAAGGACAATCGGGTCAGCAACAATCATGTCCACGCGTGCGGCGTCGAGTACTACGGAGCGACGGGCATCTGGCTTGGGTTCACGCAACGATCGGTCATTTCACACAATCTGGTACACGACCTGCCTTACAGCGGGATTTCGGTCGGATGGCAGTGGAACCCCAATCCAACCCCTTGCAAGGAGAACCTCGTCGAGAATAATCACGTATTCGACGTCATGAATCGCCTCTGCGACGGCGGCTGCCTCTACACGCTCGGTTTCCAGCCCGGCACGATCATCCGGGGCAACCATTTTCATGACGCGCGTCGCAGCCAATTTGCGCAAGGGGCCCCCAACAACGGGATGTTCATCGACGAGGGGAGCAAAGGGTTCTTATTCGAGCGGAACGTGATCCACGACACGGCGGCCGAGGCGGTCCGGTTCAATCAGTGCTCCAAACAATGGCACACCTGGCGAGACAACCATTTCGGTGAAGCGGATCAGGTGAAGCAGTCGGGCAAAGCGATCATTGCCGCGGCCGGTCCGGAGCCCGAGTATCGCACGAGGTTTGCCGAGAAGTAATTCGGACCGCCAGCTTCCATGCGTGGCACGGCAACATCGAGAACCAGAAAGGCTCTCCCATGAGTAAACGCCATTGGGGATGGACGTTGACCTTCGTGGCATTCGCTTGGTTGCTCGGCCCGGCATGGTCGGCCGCGGACGAGTCTCACGACCCGATCGGGGACTACGCGGCAGCCACACCGTCGTGGACCCCGCCGGACGCCTTTCTCCCGGCAGAGGGTGAGGGAGGCGCGATGGGCTGGCCGGAAGTGCGGGCAGAGTGCCGCCCCGGGACCTACTGGTGGTGGCCCGGTGGCGCGGTGACCAAAGAGGACCTGACCTGGAACCTCGAAACCTACCGCGAGGCGGGTTGGGGTAACATGGGGATCGTCGGTATCTACGGGGTCCGCGGCGAGGAAGATCGGTTCATCGACATCTTCTCGCCGGAGTGGTTCGAAATGTACAACCACGCGGTGGCCGAAGCGAAGCGGCTGGGAATGAACATCGATCTGACGCCCAGTTCCGGCTGGCGGATGGGCGGACCGCACGTGACCGCGGAGCATGGCGAGCAGACGTTCGCCGTCGAGAACAGCCGGATCGTGGCCCGGCCAAACGGCGCCAAAGTGAAACGGGCCGGCCCCGGTGGCACGGGACTGGCAATCAATCCCTACTCGAAAGCCGCGGTCGCATTTCACCTCGACCGGATCGGCCGGCAATTTGCCGAAGGACGCGGCAGCCCGCCGCGGGCATTTTACTACGACTCGTTCGAGAACCCGGGCAACTGGTGCCCGGAGTTTCTCGAATCGTTCCGGCAGTTGCGCGGTTACTCGCTGGAAGAGCATGCCGACGCGCTGGCCGGCCGCGGCGATCCGGACCACGTAAGGCGAGTCGTCTGCGACTACCGGGCGACGCTCTCCGACGTGCTCATCGGACGAGTCGAGCAGATCGTCGGCTGGGGTAAGGAGCGGGGCAGCGGCTTGCGGATGCAGGCGCACGGCGCGCCGGCCAACCTGCTCGACATGTACGCCGCGGCCGAAATCCCCGAGACGGAGGTGTTCGGGGCGTCGAAGTTCGACATCCCCGGTTACCGTCGCGATCCGAAGTGGATCCGTCCGGATCGGCAGAGCGACCCGGTCAACCGATTCGCTTCCTCCGCCGCGCACGTCGCCGGCCGGGGCGTGGTGATTTCCGAGAGCTTCACCTGGCTGCGGAATCACTTCCACACGGCCCCGGCCCACATCAAGGCGGAGTCGGACAAGTTGCTGCTGTGCGGCATCAACTGTATCTACTACCACGGTATCTGCTACACCCCGAAGAAGGCGTCCTGGCCGGGATGGCTGTTTTACGCATCGACCCAGGCCAACGCCCGCAATTCGATCTTCCGCGATCTCCCCGTTCTCAACGCCTATATCACGCGCTGCCAGAGCGTGCTGCAGGGGGGGCGTCCGCACAACGACGTGTTGCTCTACTGGCCCGTACATGACCTCTGGATGAGCGGCGGCAGCCGGGAGCAGCGGTTCTCGGTGCATCATCCCGATTGGATCGAGAAGGCCGCATGTGGCGAAGCCGGCCGCTGGATGAGCGACCGTGGCTACACGTTCGATTTCATTTCGGATCGGCAGTTGCTCCAGACCCGTTGCCCGAGCGGCTCGCTCCGCACCGAAGGTGGCAACGAGTATCGCACCATCCTCGTGCCCGCGGCCGACTGCATGACACTCGAAACCGCTCGACACTTGCTCGGCTTGGCCCAGTCCGGTGCAACCGTACTGATCTGGAAGGGGCTGCCGCAAGATGTCCCGGGCTGGCTCGACCATGCCCAGCGAAAGGAACGTCTCGGCGAACTGCTGGGCGGGCTCTCGCTGGATGCCCGCGGTGTGGCGACGGTGGGCGGCGGAAGGCTGATGGTCGGTGCCGATATCGAGAGCCTGCTGCACCTCGCGGAAATCGCCCGAGAGCCGCTGGTCGATCATGGCTTGCAGTTCATCCGCCGCAAGAGCCCGTCGCACGTATCGTATTTCATCGCCAACCATTCGGCCAAGCCGGTCGGCGCGTGGATACCGTTGGCCTCGTCTTTCCGAACGGCCGTGCTGATGGATCCGATGACCGCTCGCACGGGCGTCGCTCCGACCCGAATCGAAAACGACGAGGCCCAAGTCTATCTGCGGATGCAGCCCGGCGAAACCCGCGTGCTGCGCGCGTTTTCCGACAAGAAGGTCGACGGCCCCGTCTGGCCGATCAGGAAACCGTCGGGCAAGCCTATCGCGATCGAAGGAACGTGGCGAGTCGAGTTTGTCGAAGGCGGCCCGGTTCTGCCGAAAGAACTCTCCACCGAAGAACTGAAATGCTGGACGGAACTCGGCGACGAGGAGGCCGGCCGGTTTGCCGGTGCCGCGCGATACACGATGACCGTGAACTTGGCCGAGGGGACTGCCGACGGCTGGATTCTCGACCTGGGCGACGTGCGGGAAACCGCCCGAGTGTGGGTGGGCGGCAAGCCGGCGGGTGTCGTGGTTGCCCAGCCGTTTCGTCTCGACGTGACCGGGCTGATCAAACCGGGCAGCAACGAACTGGCCATCGAAGTGACCAACCTCTCGGCCAACCGGATTCGCGACCTGGACCGGCGCGGCGTCGACTGGAAGAAGTTCCACGACATCAATTTGGTCGACCACATGTACAAGCCCTTCGACGCGTCGGGGTGGGCTCCAAAACCCTCCGGCCTGCTGGGACCCGTCACACTGACTCCGCACCGCGTCATCGGCACCGACGAACTGCCCTGAGGAAGAGGATTCTCGTTTCACGACGGTGCGTCCAGACGCACGCTACGATCTCTTCCCGCAGCGCGTCCTTCGTGTTAGACTGTTTGCGGAGAACGCGAATCGGCTGATCCCCTTCGCAATAGCGGGAATTCCGAACCATGAAAACTGTTAGCCGGATCCGGGGGCTTGTCGTTGCGCTTTGTCTCGTTGTGGCCGGGGTGCCGGTGGCTCGGGCGGACAACCTGCCGCTGCCTCCGGGGGAAGCAAAGACGCCCGAGACGAGGACGCTCAGCGCGGACGAAGCCGCCCGTGTGTTGCAGCGCGACTGGCTGTTTCAGGCCATGGGCGAACCGTTGCTGGAAAGGGCGGGTAAGGAGATTGTCTGGTCGCGAGCATTGGCCGCACGCTTGTCGCAGGGTCATCAGGGGCCGGATCTGTCGGCCGAACTGCAAGAGTTGAAGATTCTCGAGAAACGCCTCGCGGAACTACGTGTCAGGACGATCCCGGTAAACGCGGCCAAAACGGTCAATACGATGCCGAGTTGGATCTGGTATCCCGAGGGCCGACCGGTTGAAGATGCCCCGGCCGAGGCGCGGTTCTTTCGCTGCCGGTTTGCATTGCCGACGGGTATTCGCTCGGCCGTGTTGCGCATTGCGGCGGACGACGCTTGCGAGGTGTTCGTCAATGGCCGCCGCGTTGGCAGCCATGAGACGTGGCAGCGGACGGCGGTGTTCGACGTCGGACCGTTGTTAAACCCCGGTGTCAATCTCCTGGCGGTGCGTGCGGAGAACAGACCGGCTCCCACGAAGAATCCGGCCGGGCTGATCGCACATCTGGCAGTGACCCGGACCGACGGCAAGCAAACGGTTGTGGTTTCCGACGCGTCCTGGCGTGCGGAGAAGAAACTGCACGGGCGGTGGGAACAAGCGGCGTTTGACGACTCGGCCTGGAACGGCGCCACCGTGGCCGCACCGTTTGGCGGCGGACCCTGGGGGAAGATCGCGGGAGTGGACAAGGCGGACGTGCAAGACGATCCGGTCGCCGCGTATGCCAACGCGGACCCGAACGCAAGAGCGATTTACTACTCCGTGCGGCAAGTGAAACGCAACATTCTCTTTGCGAACCCGGTGTTGGATTTCACCCAGTTGTTGTTGATCGATCAGCCGTTGCCGCAGGGGCCGGAGTCGCGGCATGAAGCGATCCACCGTATGGGCATTATGGCGGTTCCGGGCGGCCGGCTGCTGGTGCTCGATGGCCTGCATCCCGGCGGCAGGCTTCGCCAGTTGGCACCACAAGAGAAGCCCGGCAGCTTCTGGCGGCCCGATCTTTCGTTCGATGCCAAGAAGGTCCTCTTCTGCTACAAGCCGCATGACGAGAAGAGTTTTCATTTGTATGAAACGAACCTCGACGGCAGCGGCCTCCGGCAGTTGACCGACAGCGACTACGACGACGTCGACCCGATTTACCTGCCGGACGGTCACATTTTGTTCACCACGACACGCGGCAACTCGTACGTGCGCTGCGGACCCTTCATCTATTCCTATATCCTGGCCCGGTGCGACTCCGACGGGAGCAACGTCTATCTGATCAGCTACAACGGCGAGCCGGACTTTGTGCCCGCGCTGTTGAACGACGGCCGGGTGATCTACTCGCGCTGGGAATACACCGACAAACCGCTTTGGCGGCTGCAGAAGCTGTGGACGACCAACCAGGATGGCACGGGGACGGCGCACTTCTGGGGGAATCAATCGGTTTGGCCCGATCACCTTTCCGAACCGCGACCCATTCCCGGTAGCCGCCGAGTGATGTTCTCCGGCGTGGGCCATCACGACTGGTGGTCCGGTTCGATCGGGATCGTCGATCCGGACCAGGGTCGCGACTGGCCTCACGGCCTGACCAAAGTGACCGCCGATCTGCGTTGGCCCGAAGTTCCCCTGCCGCCGCAAGACACGCCCGAAGCCGCCGACTATCACGCATCAGGCCGCTTCACCGGCTACAAGACGGCCTATCCGCTTTCCGAGGGAGATTTTCTGGTTTCGGCGCGGGGCATGGGGGACAAGTTTCGCTTGTACCTGATGGACGTACACGGTAACCGGGACTTGATCCACGAGGGAGTCCACAACATCTGGCACGCGATGCCCGTGCGGCCACGTCTCGCCCCGCCGCGACAGCCGGACCGTGTCGTCTGGCCGGGCACGGGAGAGAATCGCCAGCCAAACGAGCCGGGCGTGTTCTTCAGCAACAACGTCTACCAGGGCGTACCCGATCTGCCGCGCGGAAAGGCCAAATACCTGCGGGTGTTCCAACAGGATTACAAGACCTACTCGACTTGGAACAAAACCTATCGCCATTCCGGCCCCGCGGTGTCTATTGTGCAGGAGGAGGCTGTGAAGCGAATCCTTTCCGAGGTCCCGGTGGAGGCCGATGGGTCGGTGCATTTCGAAGCTCCGGCGGGACGCACACTCTACTTCCAGTTGTTGGACGCCGATCGCCGCTGCTTGCAGACGATGCGCAGCTTCACCGGGCTGATGCCCGGCGAACAGCGAGGCTGTGTGGGCTGCCATGAAAGTCATAGCACAACGCCGGTCGCGCGACGAAGCCTGGCCCTGCATCGCCCGGCGACGGAACTCTCTCCGCCGCCGTGGGGCACCGAGAGTATCAGCTATGAGCGTTTCGCCCAGCCGGTGCTGGACCGCTACTGCGTCAAGTGCCACGCGGGTTCGGCCGGCGCCGCGGCCGAACCCAACCTGACCCTGCGCCCCGGACACAGCGTCTTCAAGGAACCCTATCTTACGCTTGTCGGATCGGCCGGCTGGGGGAATCCGGTCGCCGCCGGGCGTCCCGGATACGGGATCGCCGGCGCGATTCCCGTGGAAAGCAGTTACGGACAAAACGACTCCGCCGCCCTAACCACGTTGCCGCCGATGCAGTACCTCTCGTACAAGAGCCGGTTGATCGAATTGGCCGCCAGCGGCAAGCACTACCAAGTGAAAGCGGATCCGGAAAGCTTGCATCGGCTTATCGCCTGGGTCGACGCCTGTTGCCCCTTCATGGGTGACAGGGAACTCCGCAGCCTGGGAGACCCGGATTTCCCGGGCATGGAACGCCTGCCCATCCGCCCCCGCGTCGGCACCGCCCCGATCATCGAACGACCGTGACCTGACAATGGGGAAGGAAAAGGCGGACGAGCCCGCCGCTTGCGCACTCGGCCAATCTCCCCGGCTGGACAGAAACGGGGCTCCATTCCGTTCATGCGGGACAGCACACTCGCGGGAATTAGGCTCTGGAGTTAGTCGGCACCGACTCCGGTTTCAAAGCGTCCAGCCCTGGCGATAGGGCGGGGCGAGCAGGCGGTTGGCCGCTTCGGAGTTGTTGAACTGCAACTTCTCGGCGTTCCAGGTGAGCTTTTCTTGCGTGCGGATGGCAATGTTGCCCATCAGGATCACGGCGGCCAGATGTCCCGCGTGGTCGACGAAGTTGCTGCCGGCCGGTTTCCCGCCCTTGCAGGCGTCGATCCATTCCTGGTAATGGCCGGGCGAGCGGTCCAACCGCTTCGGCGGTTTGCCGAACCCCTTGGCGCGGGCCTCGGGAAGTAGTTGCGCGCCCAGCAGCAGACCCTCGTCGCCGACGATGAGCGTGCCGTCGCCCTCAAAGATGTTGCGACCGCCCACTTCCTTGGGCAACGGAGGCATCATGCCGCCGTCGTACCAGCGCAGCAGCACCTCGGGGCGATTCTCCTGGGCCGCGAACCGGTAGGTGACGATCGAAGCCAGCGGGGCCGTCTCGTTTTTCACTTCCGGCGGTGCATTCCAGTGCGTGGAACACGCCTCGACGCTCACCGGCCAGCCGAGTTTCAACGCCTTGAACGCCGCCGACAGGTTGTGGCAGCCGATGTCGCCCATCACGCCGGTACCGAAATCCCACCAGCCGCGCCAACTAAAGGGCAGGTAACACGGATGATAGGGTCGCTCGGGTGCCGGTCCCAGCCAGCGGTCCCAATCGAGAGTCTCCGGCACGGGCGGCGTGTCGGCGGGGCGGGGGATGCCGCGGAGGGAGATGTCGGGCCGGCGATTCGACCACGAGTGGATCTCGCGCACGTCGCCGATCGCGCCGGACCAGATGTACTCCTGGATCAGCCGCGATCCTTCGCTGGCCTGACCCTGATTGCCCATCTGCGTGGCCACGCCCGCCGCCTTCGCGGCCTTCGTGATCGCCAGCGCTTCGCCCACGCTGTGCGTCAGTGGCTTCTGGCAGAAGACGTGTTTGCCGGCCTTTAGCGCGGCCATCGTTACCACCGCGTGGTTGTGATCGGGCGTGGCCACCATCACCGCGTCGAGGCTCTTTTCGGCTTGCAGCATCTCGCGGAAATCGGTGTACGTACTTGCCTCGGGAAAGTGCTTTGCCGACCTGGCCACGTGGTTGGCATCGACGTCGCAGATGGCCACGATGTTTTCGCTGGGCACGCGGCGGACGTCGTGCGAACCCATCCCGCCCACGCCCACCCCGGCGACGTTCAGTTTCTCGTTGGCCGCCGGTTGCCCTTCCTGGCCCAATACATGTCGCGGGATCACGGTAAACGCGGCCGCGGCGGTCGTGCCGGCGAGGAAACGTCGCCGGGTAAATCCATGCTCGTTCGTCATCCGTTTGCCTCCGTTGTGCGGTACGGGTGAATCAGACTTCCGCGCATTCTAAGGCGGCGCCGCCCGATTGTCACGCAGTACACGCCAAACCGGCGTCGTCGTCCCGTTGAGCCCCGGCACTTGTGCCCGGTGTTTCAAGGTACGGTCGTTCCCATTTCCCCCCGGGGGGGTTGACGGCCGGGCCGCGAATGATTTCCATGGGGGTTATCGCCTTCCACCTCTTGAATGCCGTACAGTCCCTTTCCCTGTGTCAACGGCCCTCACCTGGCTCGCTGCGCTCGCCGTCCTCTCCCAGAGGGAGAGGGGAGAAATATGAGAAACACGATTTTGATGGTCCTTTGGGCCGCCCTGGTTTTTGTGGTGCAGGCGTCGTTGGCAGCGGCGGAGTCAGAATCGCCGTGGCAGGCGGTGATCGAAGAGGATTGGTTGCGGCAGGCCCGGGCGTTCGCCCAACGGGAAACGAATGCCACCGCAGCCGATGCGGCGGGGGCGGTCGACGGGGTGAAGGACGGAAAGTATGCCTTTCATACGGCCCAAGAGCCCAACCCCTGGTGGCAGGTCGACTTGGGCAAGCCGCGGCGGATCACGCGGATTGCCGTTTACAACCGGCTCGATTACGCACCGGGGCTGCACAATGCCGACGCTCTGCAGATCCTCACCTCCGACGACGGCCGGCGGTGGACGTTGCGCCACGACAACGGCGGCAAGCACTTCGGCGGTATCTCCGGGGCCAAGCCGCTGGAAGTGCGGTTCAACGTCCTGCCGCTGTCTGCCCGGTTCGTTCGCTTGCAGATCCCCAGCGCCAAGCCCATCTTTTTCCATCTCGACGAGGTCGAGATTTACGGGCCGGACTCGGCCGAGGAAAACATCGCCTTGCGGTGCCCGGCCGACCAGAGCAGCACGAGCCAGTGGTCGACCAACAAGCTGGTGCATCGTGAGCCGTCGTCCCTGTGGAAGCCGACGCGCGACGTCTTGCGGCGGGGGCGGCAATTAGCGGCCGATCTGCGCGGGCAAAACGTCGACACGGCCGTCTTCGAGCGACAGCTCGACGAAGTGGAACTAGCCCTGGAACGAACGCCGGCCGACGCGCCGATCGAGACGCAGCGCCGGCTCTACTTCCAAGCCCGACGCATCGTGCGGCGACTCGCGCTGGCCAATCCGTTGCTGGACTTTGAGGAGCTTCTGCTAGTCAAGCGGTTTACCCAGGAGACGTACCCCGACGTTTGTCTCAACCACATGCCGTGGGTCTCGCGGCCCGGCGGCGACATTTGCGTCGTGCGGCTGGCCGGTGCCGACGGCGAGCCCCAGGTGCGCAACGTTTTGCAGGGGGCATTGGGGCCGGGACACGTCCACGGCCTCGATCTGTGGTGGGACGCCGACCGCGTTGTGTTCGGCTATGCCAAAGCCGAAAGCGATCAGCCCGTCGAGGGTTGGCTCGACCGCCGTACCAACTTCGATCTGCGTTGCAACACCGAACCGATCCACCTGTACGAGATCGGCATCGACGGCCACCGCCTGCGGCAGTTGACCGACGGCCAGTGGAGCGACCTCGACCCGGCGTACCTGCCCAGCGGCGACGTGGCGTTTGTTTCGGAGCGATGCGGCTGCTCGCTGCAGTGCAACGAATTCGACAAGGACGAGACCTCGTGTAACATCTACGTGATGCGATCCGACGGAAGCGGGATCCGCCGGCTCAGCGCGTCCAAGGACGGCGACTACCTGCCCCACGTGCTCCGCGACGGCATGATTGGCTACACCCGCTGGGAGTATCAGGAGCGGAGTTGGGCCCACGTGCAATCGATTTGGGTGGTTCGCCCCGACGGAACCGGGGCCGACGCGCTGTTCAAACAACACATGAACGACCCCTGGGCGCTGGAAGACGTCCGTTCGATTCCCGATACGGAGACCAGCCGCCTGGCGGCGATCGCCACCGGCCACCACACGCTGGCCGCCGGGCCGGTCGTCGTGGTCACGCCCAGCACCGGCATGAACGACTCGCGTTCGATTCGCATCGTCACGCCCGACGTGCTGCCGCCGGAGGGAGGCATGTCGGGCACGCCCGTGGCCGAAGGGGGCGTGGTCGACGGGGGCGGTTATTACATGTACCCCTGGCCGCTTTCGGAAAAGGTCTTCCTCGTCTCGTACACCTACGCCCCGAAGCACAACGATCCGACCGGTTACGCCATCTACCTGATCGACGTGTTCGGCAACAAGGAACTGCTCTACCGCGACCCGGCCATCTCGTGTTTTCGGCCGATGCCCCTGCAGGTGCGGCCGCGACCGCCGATTCTCGCCGACTGTCGCGATCCCGAGTCGTCGCTGGCCACGTGCAGTGTGTCGGACATCGCTCGCGGCGTCGAAGGAATCGACCCTTCACGGGTCCGCTATCTGCGGATTTCGCAACGGCTGGTATGGCCGTACGACAACACTTCGGGCGGTCAGCGCTATCACGAGGTGGCCCACACTCGCGGGCTGGTCCCCAATTGGACACCCGTGCGAATTCTGGGCGAAGTGCCGGTCGAAGCGGACGGCAGCGCCCATTTCCAGGTCCCCGCCGATACGGCCGTCTACTTCCAGTTGCTCGACGAAAATCACATGGAACTGCGGCGGATGCGGTCGTTCATCAGCTTTCAGCCCGGCGAGCGGCGCGGGTGTACCGGTTGCCACGAAACGCGAGAGGAAGCACCACGGGCGGCGCAGAAGTTTCCGCTGGCCCTGCTCCGCGATCCGTCGATTCCCACGCCGCCGGCCTGGGGAGAGCGGCCGTTGAGTTTCCTGCGCGACGTGCAACCGATTTTCGATCGGCACTGTGTCGGCTGCCACGGCGGGTTGAAACCGGCCGGAGAACTTGATTTCTGCGGCGGACTGACTCGCCGGCAGGTGATACCCGCGTTTGCCGCCAATCGGGCTTACGACACGATTCGCTCCCGCGGGCTGGTGGCCGTCTCCAATATCCACGACGACGCCCGGGTGACGGCCCCGCTGGCTTTCGGCTCGCATCGCAGCGAGTTGGTCCGCGTGCTTCGGGAAGGGGCGTGCGGCAAACGAGCGACGCTTTCGGCCCAGGAGTGGCAGCGGCTGGTCACATGGATCGACGCCAACGCGCCCTATCACGACGCCTTCATCAACAAGCGCGCCGGCGGCGTGCCGTACGATTTGCCGGCCGACGAGAAGCTGATCGCGGCGGTTGCGGCCGTTCACACTCGCCGCTGCAATCAGTGCCACACCGCCGGCGAAGTGACGCAACCGCACTGGATCGACGTCCATGACCCCGAGCAGAGTCTATTCCTGACGGCGCCGCTGGCCCGCTCGGCAGGCGGCAACGGGAAGTGCGGCGAGCCGGTCTACGAAAGCACCGACGACGCCGACTATCGGGCCGTGCTGGAACTGGTCCGCGCGGCGGCCCGAAGAGCGTGGCAGTCGCCGCGGCGCGATTTGGCCGCTCTGCCGCCTCCCGCCTCTCCGTAGGCGACTCGTGGTCACAAGCATCTTGTTGCCGGCCGGATTCAATCGCCAGCCCCCGAACTAGCTCCTGGGGGTTACATGAAGACCCCCCCTGGTCGTCGTCTCGCGATTGCCCCCGGGTGAGTCTACTTGAGAAGGAGAGGAGAAAAACCGGAAGGACGGTTAACTCGTATTGACAATGGTTGCTTATTTGGCTAAACTGACAAGTACTTCCACCCGATATGAGAGACTAATGGACACCGAGAGATTAGCCAAGTACGAACCCCGCGCCCGAATTATCAAGGCCATGGCCCACCCCGCCCGCCTGCTGATTGTGGACGAATTGTCCGCGGCGGGTGAGCGCTGCGTGTGCGAATTGACCGAGATGATCGGTTCGGACATGTCGACCGTGTCGCGTCATTTGGCGGTCCTTAAAGGGGCCGGTCTTGTGGAAGACGAGAAGCGCGGGCAGATGGTTTTCTACCGTCTCCGCATGAAGTGCATCCGGAGTTTTTTTGACTGCATCGAATCGGTCATGGCGTGCAACGCCAGGAGCCAACAGGAGCTGCTTTCGTAAACGGGCCTTGCTCTGGAGCATGGCCTTTCCTTTTTGGCTCGTATTTGTCAATTTTGCCAATTACCCCAGCGTGACTTGCTGGCCGTGGAAAAGGAATCTCTCAATGGATAAGAAACAGTTGTCAATCTTCGCGGCGCTGGTTGCGATCTTTCTCTTCGCATATTTCGTGAATTTTGCTAGTCCGGACATCCACAAAGCCATCATGGAAGCGTTCTACATGCTCCAGTGGTATGTGCGCTACCATACCCTGGCCTGCGTGGTGCCGGCCATGTTCATCGCCGGAGCGATCGCGACGTTCTTCTCCAAAGAAGCGGTGCTTCGCCACCTGGGGCCCAAGGCCAACAAGGTCGAAGCCTACAGCGTGGCGTCGACCTCCGGCACGGTGCTGGCCGTTTGTTCGTGCAGCGTACTGCCCATGTTCGCGGGCATCTATCGGGTGGGGGCTGGCCTGGGACCGGCCGCGGCCTTTCTCTACTCGGGTCCGGCAATCAACGTGATGGCCATCTTCCTGACGGCCCGCGTGCTCGGCTTCGATCTCGGCATTGCCAGAATCATCGGCTCGATCGTGTTTGCCATCGTGATTGGCCTGATCATGGCGGTCATCTTCCGAAAGGATGAAGAAGACCGAACGGCCGCCGTAATGCAGTTGCCCGATCCGCCGCCGGCCAAGCGCAAGTTGTGGCAGACGACCCTGTTCTTCGTCTGCATGATCACATTCCTCGTGTTCAGCGATTGGGCCAGCCCGAGCCAGACCCTCATCGAGAAGACCGATGGCACGCACATGCACGTGACCGTCCTGATTCGCACGGCGGAGGTATATCGAGTCCAGCTTGAGGAGCCGTTTGGCGACCATAAGAAGGGCGCCAAGATCATGGTCAACATCAGCGACATCGCCTCGGAGGAAGACCACACCGCTGAGGGCTATGAGTGGGTCGCCTGGGTGTTTCACCATCGTTGGTACTTCGCCGGCGGTTTCTTCCTCGCGGTGCTGGCCATGGTCTGGCGTTGGTTCGACCGCGAGAAACTCACCGAGTGGATGGACCAGACGTGGAGCTTCTCGAAGTCGATCATTCCGCTCTTGTTTGGCGGTGTGTTGGTGACCGGGTTCGTCGGGGCCCTGATTCCCGAGCACATCGTCGCCAGTTGGGTCGGCGGCGACAGCTTCCGGTCGAATTTTGTTGCTTCGATCATCGGGGGGATGTGGTACTTCGCCACGCTGACCGAGATCCCGATCCTGGAGGCGCTCCTTGGGCTGGGCATGGGGCGCGGACCGGCGTTGGCGTTGTTGTTGGCGGGGCCGGCCTTGTCGCTGCCGAGTATCGCGGTGATCTATAGTGTGATTGGATTCAAGAAGACGCTCACTTTCGTGGTCCTGACGGTGATCATGAGCACGTTTGTGGGAATGATTTTTGGCTGGTTCTTCGTGTAGCTGGAGCAGAAGTCACGAACTCGAATGCGGCCTGCAAAGCCGCGTGAGGAGATGTGTTGTGAAGCTCGTGCAAGTTTTCGGGCCGGGTTGTGCCAAGCTGCTTTCGTAACTCGTGTTCGATGGGAATCGTCCCAGAAAATCGCTCTTTCAAATAGGGGAGATCGCCGTGGAAACTGATGTGGACTTCCTGAAAGCCGGATTGACGTTTCATGGGCACAAGTGCCCCGCCATGCCGCTCGGGTTGCGGGCGGCCGCGGCGGCGATGAACGCTCTTGGTGTAGGACGGGCCAAGGACAAGGAACTGCATGTCATCTCTGAGACCGGCAAAGGGCATGCGGCCGGGTGTTTTCTCGACGGCATCATGGTGGCTACAGGCTGTACCTACGGTAAGTCGAACATCGAAAAGCGCTATTACAACAAAATGGCTTTCACGCTCATTGATGTTCAGGGCGAGAGATCGGTGCGCGTATCACTGAAGCCGGAATTCTTCGCCGGGATGCTGAACTCACCCTTTGTTGAACAGCGCAAGCAAGGTGTCCCGCCCCAGGATATCTCCCCGGCGGTCGCGGATCCACTGGTCGAGAAGGTCATGTCCATGCCGGAGGAAGTGTTCCTTGACATCGGCCCGATTACATCTTGCCGGCTGACTCGCAAGGCGGGCGTCTTCGATGCCGAGTCTTGCTCGCAATGCGGAGAGATGGTTTTCGTGGATAAGCTACTCGACACGGGCGCCGGCCGCATCTGCCTCGGGTGCAAGGAAAACGCCGAGAAGGGCGATTGATTCCTCATGGGACATATCCCGCTCCTCGCTCTGGTTTTCTTCGCTATTTCCACGGTCTTCTCAATGATCGGGATGGGCGGAGGCATTCTGTATGTACCCATCCTTCTCTTTGCCGGGTTTTCATTCAAGCAGGCTCCGGCCATCAGCCTGATATTGATCGTTGCAACGTCCGCGGCCGCGCTGTTCACCTTCTGGCGCAACCGCAAAGTCGACTGGAAACTGGCCCTGGTCATCGATCCCCCGACTGACGTAATGGCTTTTGTCGGAGGTTACTGCAGCGCGCTGGTTCCGGAAGCCGTATTGCGGGTGTTTCTGGCAGGGATACTCATGATTGCCGGCACGCTCATGCTGAAAAACAATTCGCGTCGCCTTGCGAGCGAGATGCCAGGCGGTGGTGGGCGGTGGCGGTGGCATCGCAGCTTCAACGGTGTCGATTACACGGTAAACCTGCCGCTGGTGCTGACCGCCACGGGGCTGATAGGAATCCTGTCCGGCATGCTGGGGATCACCGGGGGAATTATCAAGCTGCCGATCATGGTGCTCTTGTGCGGAGTACCGATGGATATTGCCGTGGCCACTTCCACGGCCATGGTGGCCGTGACCGCCCTGTCCGGTCTTGCCGGGCACGCTGTCAGTGGCCAAGTGGATTGGCATGCGGGCCTTGTCTTGGCTGTCGCGGCTGTCGCGGGAGGGCTCTTGGGCAGCAAGCTATCGATTTCCATGAACAAGGCGCGATTGAAGAAAATGTTCGGCTTGATTGTCTGGCTGATAGCCGTTCGCATGGTCATCCAACTGCTCGTTTAGAGAACGCTCACTTTCGTGGTCCTGGCAATGATCATGAGCACGTTCGCGGGAATGGTTTTCGGTTGGTTCTCCGTGTAGTGGAGGAGAAGTCACGAACTCGGATACGGCTTGCAAAACCGCGTAAGAAGGTGTGTAATGAAGCTCGTGTTCGAGAGGAACTGTTTCAGAAAGTCGCACATTCAAGCAAGGGAGATTGCCATGGGAACTAATGTATCTCGACGCCACTTTCTGGGTACGGCAGGCGTCGGTGCCGCGTCGGTAGGAGCCCTTTCCGCGTTGGCTGCCAAGGGGGCCGAGCCCGACTCGGCGTTGAAGATCGTCGCCGTCGCGTGCAGTCCGCGCAAGGGCAAGACGACGGCCCAGGCGCTGGGTCTATGCCTTGAAGCCGCCAAGGCAGTCGCGCCGGAGCGGATTGAGATTGAACTTGTCGAGTTGGCCGGGCTGAAGATTCCCGCGGAACTGGCCGCGGGGATTCCTCTGGAGGCGGGCCAAGCGGACGACTTCCCGGAGGTGGCGGCCAAACTGTCCGACCCCATGGTCGGCGCCGTCATCGTGGGAACGCCCGTCTACTTCGCAAACATGACAGCACTCTGCAAAGCGTTCATCGACCGCTGTGGCATGTTCCGCAAGAATAACTTTGCGCTCTCCGGAAAGGTTGCCGGCGTGCTCGCGGTGGGCGGCGTCCGCAACGGGGGCCAGGAACTCGTCATCCAATCGGTCCAGGCGTCCTTGTTCTGCCACGAGATGCTCGTCGTCGGCGATGGGCGTCCGACCGGACACTTCGGAGCTTGCCTCTGGAACGACGGAAGCGACGACGTAAGTAAGGACGAATTCGGCGTGGCAACGACGAAGAACCTCGGCCGGCACATGGCCGAAGTTGCTCTTGCTCGCAGAACGCCCTGACAAGGACCATTGGGAGAAATCGAATGGAACTCAAGAATGCTCTGACCGTGTGTCTGATCTCGCTGTTCTCGGCAACGCTCGTGGCGCTGATCGCCCGATCCCTGGATTCGCACGCCGCCTCACGGTTGGAGCCGCAGTTGACGAAGATTGCCGAGGAGCTTCAGGCGATTCGCCAGCAGGGCGGACTGGCAGCCGCCTCGGGCGAGGGGACCGCAAGCCCGGCGGCCGACGATGCCTTGATGGTCTACTATTTCCACGGCGTCCGCTGCCCGACCTGCCGCGCCGCCGAATCCAGCGCTCACAAAACGCTCGAGTCGGAGTATGCTTCGCAGTTGGCTGGCGGCGAAGTGATCTGGAAGGTTCTCGATTACATGAACGACCCCAAGGCCAAGGCAATGGCACTGCAATTTGGCGTCGAGACCGCGACCATTGTGTTGGTGAAGATGAAGGGCGGCGAAATCGACGTCTGGAATCGTCTGGACCGGATTCTGGCGCTGGCGGAAGACAAAGCGGGCCTTTCCACATATCTTCAAGACGAAATCAACGACATACTGAAAGCTCCCGAGCCGGAGCCTGAGCCAAAACAGCCTGCCGATGTTCCGGCGATTCCGGTTCCCGGCCCGGAGACGGATGAGCTGCCGCTTCCGCCCGGCCCGGCCGGGATTCCGATTCCCCAGTGAGGAATGTCACCCCCAATCAACTCCAACGGAGAAAATTGATGAAACGTTTTACTCTGGTTGCACTTGCCGTCGCTTCGCTTGCAGTAACACTGGCTTCGACGGCGCGTGCGGCCGACCCGCCTGCCGATCGCGTCGTCGCCATGTACTTCCATCGGACGCAACGATGCCCAACCTGCCTCAAGATGGGGAGCTACGCCGAGGAGGCCGTCAAACAGGGGTTCGCCAAGCAGGTCGAGGAAGGCTCGGTCGAGTTTCATTACATCGACTTCCAGGACAAGAAGAACGCGGCTTTGGCCAAGGGCTATAAGGTCACCGGGCCCGCGCTGATCGTCGCGACGGTCCAAGGGAACAAGGTGCAAGAATACCAGGATCTCAAGGACATCTGGGCGAAGGTCCGTGAGAAGCCCGCGTTTATCGAATATGTACGCGGTGGCGTTGAGAATTACCTGAAGTAGACTGCTCGCTTCCGAACACCCAGGAGAGATATTTTCGATGGTTACGTACCTGCTCTATGTGGTCGCCGCGCTGTACCTGGGGGTGCTCACCTCAATCAGCCCGTGTCCGCTGGCGACGAACATCGCGGCGATCTCCTACATTGGGCGCAAGGTGGATAACCCGAGTCTGGTGATCAAGGCCGGGATGCTCTACACGCTGGGGCGCTGCGTGCTTTATCTCGCCTTGGCCGGCTTGCTCACCACCACCGCGTTGTCCATCCCCGCCGTGTCTCTCTTCCTGCAGAAGTACATGCACCTGGTCCTCGGGCCGATCTTTCTGTTGCTGGGCATGTTCCTGGTGGGCCTGATCACCGTGACCACCGGTGGGACGATGATGAGCGAGGCCATGCAGAAACGGGTCGACGCCATGGGCATTTGGGGCGCGCTGCTGCTGGGCATCCTGTTCGCGGTCTCGTTTTGCCCGACTTCGGCGGCCTGGTTCTTCGGGCTTCTCGCCCTGACGATGGGTTCTGAAGCGGGGGCGATCACGACCGTCTTGGAGAAGGTCGGAATCTCGCTTCCCACGGCAACGATACCGGGCGGGACGATTCTCCTGCCGCTGATCTACGGCGTCGGCACGGCGCTGCCGGTCATCGTGGTCGCGTTTCTGCTGGCTTACAGCGCGCAGTCGGTCGGAAAAACATATAACGTTCTTTCCAAGGTTGAATGGTGGGCCCGCATGACCACCGGCTGGGTCTTCGTCCTCGTCGGGATCTACTTTTCGATGAAATTCGTGTTTGAAGCGATTTGAGCAGCATATCCCGGCCATAGGGTGACTGGCTTAGAGTGATCGGCCGCTTACGGCGTCGCCCGGGTGCAGAAGAACCCGCTGCCCAGTTCACACTGGACGCAGAAGCCGGGCATCTCTTCGGTGGCCATAAGCTGCGACTGGCACCTCCCGCAGAAGTGTTCTTCGCCCGGTTTCATCGGACCGTCGCACGGCGTGACGGTCATCGGACAGACGTCGACGCAACTGAGGCACATTTTGCAGGACGTCGGTTTGGCACCGAAGGGGAAGTCGACGCGGCGGTCCTTCCCCCGGCCGACGAACCCGATCGCCTTGGCTTGCCACATCTCGCCGCAGACCCGAACACAGCGGCCGCAGAGGACACAATCGTTGCGGCGGAAGGGGTATCTTACGTCTTTCACTCCGGTGCGAGTTGCCATGCACTGCATGGCCTTCGAGTTGGGTGCCTCGGCGACCAGGAGTTCGGCGATATTGCGGCGCAGGCCCAGGAGCTTCTCGGAATGGGTCACCACGACCATCCCCTCTTGCACGTCGAGCGTACAGGAAGCCGTCACCTTGGCCCGGCCGTGCTTGACGACCTCGACGATACAAAGCCGGCACCCGCCGAATCCGGTGTAGTTGGGCATGTGACAGAGGTGGGGAATGCAGACTCCGTAGGCCAGCGCCGTGTCCAGGACGGTGGCGTTCTTCTCGGCACGGACCTTCGCCCCGTTGATCGTCATGTTTACGTACTGTTGCATGGGGATTCTCCTTAGGCAACCGTTACGGCGCCGAATTTGCATGAGTCGCGACAGATACCGCACTTCGTGCATGCGTTCGGATCGATGGCATGAGGCTTCTTCTTCTGGCCGGTGATGGCCTCGTGGGGACAAGCCTTCCGGCACACACCGCAGCCGTTACATTTGTCTTCCTCGATCGTAAAGTGGATCAGGGCCCGGCACACACCGGCCGGACAACGCCCCTGGTGAATGTGCGCCTCGTACTCCTCGCGGAAGTACTTAAGCGTGGAAAGCACGGGATTGGGAGCCGTTTTTCCCAGCGCACAGAGCGACGCTTCGGCCACCGTCTCGCTGAGTTCCTCCAGCAGGTCGAGTTGATCAGGGCGCCCGCGGCCTTCGGTAATGTCGGTCACGATTTCGAGCATGCGATCAATGCCCAGCCGGCAGGGCACGCACTTGCCACACGATTCGTCCTGGAGGAACGTGAGGAAGTACTTGGCTACGTCGACCATGCAGGTCCCGGTGTCCATGACGACCATGCCGCCGGACCCGACCATGGAACCGGCCTGGGCAAGCGTGTCGAAATCGACTTTCAGATGAAACTTGCTCGTCGGCAGGCAACCGCCCGAGGGGCCGCCGGTTTGCACGGCCTTCACGTCGCCGCCGTTGCTGGCCCCGCCGCCGATATCGAAGACAATGGTCCGTAGCGAGGTTCCCATGGGCACCTCGACCAATCCGGTGTTCTTCACGCGTCCGGTCAGTGAGAAGACCTTGGTCCCCGTGCTTCCCTTGGTTCCCATGGCGGCGAACCACGCTGCCCCGCGATCAATGATTCCCGGTACATTGGCCCATGTTTCAACGTTGTTCAAATTGGTGGGCCGATTCCAGAGTCCCTCCTCGACCGTGTGAACATCCTTGGCGGAAGGCTCGCCCACGCTGCCTTCGAGCGAGGCTATCAGGGCGGTCGATTCGCCACAGACGAACGCCCCGGCTCCGCGGGTAATCTCGACGTCGAAGGCGAAGCCCGAGCCGAGAATGTTCTCGCCAAGCAGGCCGTAATCGCGCGCTTGCCCGATGGCCGTCCGCGCATGTTCCAAGGCGAGCGGGTACTCGTTGCGGACGTAGATATGGCCTTCGGCGGCACCAATCGCATACGCACCGATGATCATGCCTTCGAGCACAACATGGGGGTTGCCTTCGAGGATGCTGCGGTCCATGTACGCGCCCGGGTCTCCCTCGTCGGCATTGCAGATGACGTACTTCATGTCGCCGTTGCTTGCTGCCCGGCAGCTTGCCCATTTTTTCCCGGTTGGAAATCCACCGCCGCCGCGACCCCGCAACCCGGACGCCGTGACTTTCTCGATGACCGCCTCGGGGTTACCGCCGGCGAGCACTTTGGCCAGTGCGGCATAGCCGTCGGCGGCGATGTAGTCGTCGATCGATGTTGGATCGATTCCCTTGTTCTGCCCCAACAGAACCTGATCCTGTGCCGCATAGAACGGAATCTCGGCCTCCGTGCGTGCCTTCTCCCCCGAAATGGGATCCGTGTACAAGAGCCGCTCGATGAGATGACCGCCGGCGATCGTCTCGGAGACGATTTCGGCGGCGTCTTCGGCAGCGACGTGGCAGTAGAAGACGTTGCCGGGCTCGATGACCATCAACGGGCCCTGTTCGCAGAATCCGTGGCATCCGGTCACGCGCACGGCCACCGTGTCGTCGAGCCCTTGGCGACCGAGTTCGGTGCGGACGGCCTCGACCACCGCCATGCAACCGGACGCCCTGCAACCGGTTCCGCCGCACATCGTGACGCTTTGCTTGGTTGCCTGCCGGTTCGTGCCGAGTTGGTCTCGCAGGACCGTCAGTTCAGTGCCGCTATGAAGTCTAGGCATGGGTCGCGGCCTCCTGCTCGGTGTCGCGGATGGACTGGATGAGTTTCCGGAGTTTGCCGGGAGTCATGTGGTGATGATAGACGCCGTCGAGCACGACGACCGGCCCCAACGCACAAGCTCCCAGACAGGCAACGCTCTGGACGGTAAACAACTGGTCGTCGGTCGTTTCGCCGGCTGCGATACCCAACTGCCCGGAAACCTGGTCGAGCATGCGCATGGCGCCGCGGACATGACAAGCCGTACCCGTGCAGACGGTAATCACGTGCTTCCCGCGCGGCTGAAGGCTGAACGCCTTGTAGAAACTGGCGACCCGGTAGACTTCGATCAAGGGGACGCGGAGCCGCTCGGATACGGCGCACATGGCCTCTTCGGAAAGATAGTCTTCCGCCTGCTGGATGTCCTGAAGGACCTCAATGAGGTACCGGGGTTGATCTTGGCGCCCCTCGAAAACATGCTCAATTCTTTGGACGACGCTGGTAATCATGTACGGCTCCTCTGTCGAGCGGTGTCCTTGGCCGGATAAAACCGGTCGCGGTCGCTTACGTTTTCTACCCGATGCAGCCGGCTGGCCGACTCGCGCAGGTGCGATACTCGTAGTGTCGGCCGAATCGGCTTCCGCGCATATCCCGAAAAACTTGTGGCGAGCATCACGGCCGGCGCGCGGGAGAAACGCGAAAGAAGCACTTCACGCGCATCATCGTCGGTAGATATGATCGCATCGCGAACAACAGACGGTGCCGGTTGCGAAAAGCCCTGAGGGGCATGCTGCGGCAAACGCGCGCGCCGGGTCGCGGAATGCCCTCGCCGCCCCTGCGGGGTTTTCATTACCTCACCCTTCTCACGCAGGGTGGGGCAAGGGCGGACAAGCCGCCCGTGGCACCCGAGAGGACAGTCTATTTCCGCCTACACGACTCGGTCGGGTTCTGGTATGCTCAATGGTTGCCTCTGCTAGCCGTGCCACGGTTCCATGCAAGACCAGCCGGATGTCCGAGAAGAAGCAGACCAAAGCCCAAAGCGTGACTGCTCCGTCGACCTCCGGCGGCGGTCATTTGCCGGCTGCGGGAGACCGCAACGACGCCGTCTTTCACAGTCTCGTCGAGGCGGCCCGATGCATGCTCGTCATTCTGCGCCCCGATCGCACGGTTGCCTATTTCAATGAATTTGCGGCCGAGTTGACGGGGTACACCGCCGACGAAGCGATGGGGAAAGACTACTTCGAGACGTTCATTCCGAAGAAGGTGCGAGGAAACGTCGAAGAGCATTTTTGTCGCGCACTCGACGGCATGTTGACCGTGGATGTCGGTCACCCTTTGCAGGCAAAGAACGCCCCCATTCGCTGGGTGGTCTGTTCGTTCCGCTCGTTTGGCGATTACCGGGAGCAACCTGCCGTTTTGCTGACCGCCCAGGACATCACCGTCCACAAGCATACCGAAAAGACGCTGCAGCGGCGGACACACGACTTGGGCGAGCGGATCAAGGAGTTGAACTGCCTTTTCGGCCTGTCGAAACTGGTCGACGAATTGGGAATCGATCTGGAGGGTATCTTCGGGGGGTTGGTCGATATCCTGCCCCCGGCCTGGCAGTACCCGGAGGCAACGTGCGGGAGAGTCGTCTTCGGGGATCGGGAGTTCACGACCTACAACTTTCGCCGGACCGAGTGGCGGCAGGCGGCCCCCATCGTGGTCCACGGCAGCGTGGCCGGTGCGATCGAAGTCTATTACCTCCAAAAGAAGCCTTCTTCGCACGAGGGCCCGTTTCTCGCCGAAGAGCGCAGACTTCTCAATGCGCTGGCCGAACAACTGGGAAGGATTGCCGAACGCAAGACACTCGAAAAGGAAATCTCGGAAATCAGTACCCGCGAACAACAACGCATCGGCCGAGAACTCCATGACGGCCTCGGACAGGAACTGACCGGTCTGGGGTACCTGGCCGAAACTCTGGTCTGCGACCTGCAAGGCCGGGGCATTGGGGAGGCGGACACGGCCAGCACCATCGCCCGAGGGATCGAACGCGCCTTGGACCAGGCGAGCCGGATCGCCAGGGGGCTGGTGCCGGTGGAGATCGACGCCGACGGCCTGATGTCCGCGCTGCAACAGTTGGCCACGAGCACGGAACAGCGTTGCGACGTAGCCTGTCGATTCGATTGCCGGCAGCCCGTCCCGGTCGGAGACGCGGCCACCGCGATGCAACTTTTTCGCATCGCCCAAGAGGCCGTCAACAACTCGGCCAAACACGCCCGGGCCAGCGAGATCTGTATCGAATTGCAGGCCGACGACGGCCAGATTACACTCCAGGTGCGGGACGACGGCGTGGGAATCCCCGACGATCTGGAGCAAGCCAGCGGGATGGGGCTCCGCATCATGCAGTACCGGGCCGGCGTCATCGGCGCGACGTTGAACATCGAATGTGCCGACGGCACGGCGGTCACCTGCCGCCTTCCCCGCGGCGATTAAGGAGCCACCATGAGCAAGAACAAGATTCTCATCGTCGACGATCATCCGATCGTCCGCCACGGCCTGGGAGAGCTGATCGCCCGCCAGCCGGACCTGGAAATGTCCGGCGAAGCGGCCGACGCGGCGGAGGCTCTGCGGCAGATCGAGACCAATCGTCCCGATGCGGCCATCATCGATATTTCGCTGGGCGGCGATAACGGCCTGGAGTTGATCGGACAACTCAAGGCCTTGCATTCAGAAATCAAGGTCTTGGTTTCCTCGATGCACGACGAGAAGACGTTCGCCGGCCGCGCGCTGCGCGCCGGGGCATTGGGCTACATCAACAAACGAGAATCGATCCGCAAAGTGATCGACGCGGTCCGCCAGGTGCTCCGCGGCGAAATCTACCTCAGCCCACAGATGGCCAACCAGCTCCTGCACCGCGCCGCCGTGGGCGAACCGCTGGATCACGACCCGATGGAAACGCTCTCCAACCGCGAACTGGAGATTTTCGAGATGATCGGCCAGGGAATGAACACCCGGCAGATCGCGGGCAAACTCGACAGAAGCCCTCGAACGATCGAGACGCACCGCAAGAAAATCAAGACAAAGCTCAACCTGCAAAACGGCGCGCAGCTAAGCCGCGCGGCCTTCCAGTGGGTCCAGGAGAGTCGCTGACGGGTGCCTCTCCGGCGGGCGACCATTCTACCTTGGCTGGCCTACCTCGGCTGGACGGGGATCGCCGCCCTTTTCTTCTCCAGAGTGCAACTGGAACACGAGGCACAAGGTTCGGCACCGTCCCAGCAGTAGGTGCATAGTTTCTCTTTGGGCAGGCCGATCGCCGCGACCAGATCGTCGAGTTTCTGGTATTTCAGCGAGTTCAGCCCCAGACGCTGCTCGATGCGGCCGACCATCGCGGCGTGGCGGTCCGAGTCGGGATCGGCGTAGTCGGCCAGATGCTCTTCGCGCTGGCCGAGTTCCTTGATCGCTTTGCGCCCGGCCAGATCCATCACCGACTTGGAACGAGAGAAATTCAAGAACTTGCAGCCGTGGATCAGCGGCGGGCAGGCGGGTCGCATGTGGACCTCTTTGACCCCGCAGTCGTAAAGCCGTTGGATCGTGTCCTTGAGCTGGGTGCCACGCACAATGGAGTCTTCACAGAACAACAGCCGCTGTCCGCGGATCAGATCGCGAATGGGAATCAGCTTCATTCTTGCCACGAGCTCGCGAACTCGCTGATCCTGGGGCATGAAACTCCGCGGCCAGGTGGGCGTGTATTTTACGAACGGGCGGCCGTAGGGGACCCGGGCTTCGTTGGCATAGCCGATCGCGTGGCCGGTTCCCGAGTCGGGGACTCCGGCGACCATGTCGATCTCGCAGTCGTCGGCCCTGGCCAGCGCCGCACCGCAACGATTGCGAACCACCTCGGTGTTGATTCCTTCGTAGTCGGAGGCCGGATAGCCGTAGTAAACCCAGAGGAAGGAGCAGATTTGCATCGCTTCGCCCGGGGGTACGAGCGTCTCCGCACCCTCGGCCGAGACCCGCGCGATCTCGCCGGGCCCGAGATAGCGGTCGACTTCGTAGCCCAGGTTCGGCAGCGCGCAGGTCTCCAGCGTTACGGCGCGGGCTCCTTCCTTTCGGCCGATCACCACCGGCGTACGTCCGAGCCGGTCGCGTGCGGCGTAGATACACCCGTCGGTCAGCAACAGCAGCGAGCACGATCCCTCGATCATCTGTTGGGCGTACTGAATCCCTTCCTCGAACGTGTTCTCGCGGTTGATCAGCGTCGCGACCAATTCGGTGGGATTGACCGCGTCGCCGCTCATTTCCGAGAAGTGGGCGGTTCGGCTGCTGTGGATCTCGGCGGCCAACTCGTCGACGTTTTCGATACGTCCCACGGTGACCAGGGCGTAGGTCCCCAAGTGCGACCCGATGATGAGCGGCTGGTCCTCGTAGTCGCTGATCACCCCGATGCCGATCGACCCATGCATCTTGCCGAGGTCGTCCTCGAACTTGCTGCGGAATTGGGCGTTGGTGATGTCTTTGATGAACCGCGTGAACCCCCGGCCGTTCTTCACCACCATCCCACCGCGCACCGTCCCGAGGTGGGAATGGTAATCGGTTCCGTAGAACAGGTCGGCGACACAATCCTCCTTCGCAACGACTCCGAACATCCCACCCATGCTTGGTTTCTCCTATCCAGTGGTTAAGATCGGCTATTTAATGTCGGCGTGGTATTCTTGCAGGCTCTTGACGCCTCCGCGTCCCTTGTGACAAGCGGCGATGCCCTTGGCGGCGGCCACGGCGGCGGCTAGCGTGGTGACGTAGGGCACCTTGCACTTGATGGCCGTCTGGCGAATGTAGGCGTCATCGGCCTTGCTCGCCTTGCCGCGAGGCGTATTGACCACCAGGTGGACATCGCCGTCGATGATGGCGTCGGCTATGTTGGGCCGCCCCTCGCGCATCTTCACGATCGGTTCGCAGTCGATCCCCGCCTCGGCCAGGAACGATTGCGTTCCGTTGGTCGCGCGAATCTTGAACCCCAACTCGACAAACCGCCGGGCGACTTCGCGCACCGCCGGCTTGTCGCGGTCGGCCACGGTAATCAACACGGTCCCCTCCAGCGGCAACGGCAGTCCGGTCGCCTCCTGGGCCTTGTAGAAAGCCAGCCCGAACGAGTTGGCCATGCCCAGCACTTCGCCGGTCGAACGCATTTCCGGTCCCAGGATCGGGTCGACCTCGTGGTACATGCTGAACGGAAAGACGGCTTCCTTGACGCCGAAGTGGGGGATCGCCTTGCGGCCCAGTCCCATCTCCGAGAGCTTCTTGCCCAGGATCACCTGGGTGGCGATGCGTGCCATGGGGATGTCACACACCTTGGAGACTAGCGGGACCGTGCGGCTGGCACGCGGATTGGCTTCGAGGATGTAGACCGTGTCGTTGTAGATCGCGTACTGGATGTTCATCAACCCCACCACCCCGAGCTCGATGGCGATCTTCCGGTTGTACTGATAGATCGTGTCGATGTGCTTCGGCGGGATGCTGATCGGCGGTACCACACAGGCCGAATCGCCCGAGTGGACGCCGGCCAACTCGATGTGCTCCATGATCGCCGGCACGAACGCGTCCTCTCCGTCGGCGATGGCGTCGGCTTCCACCTCGATCGCGTTTTCGAGGAACTTGTCGATCAGGATCGGCCGCTCGGGCGAAACACCGACCGCCGCGGCGACGTAACGCTTGAGCATCGGCTCGTCGTGGACGACTTCCATCGCCCGGCCGCCGAGAACAAACGAGGGGCGTACCATCAGCGGGTAGCCGATCCGGGCGGCGATTTCCAGCGCTTCTTCGAGCGTGCTGGCCATGCCGGATTCGGGCTGCGGGATACCCAGTCTTTTCATGATTTGCCGGAAGCGGTCGCGGTCCTCGGCCAGATCGATCGCCTCGTGCGACGTACCCAGGATGTTCACTCCCGCCGCGGCCAACTCGGCCGCGATATTCAGCGGCGTCTGGCCGCCGAATTGGACGATTACCCCCTCG
>CAYUIQ010000034.1:0-47806 GCA_964444795.1 uncultured Planctomycetaceae bacterium | reverse complement strand
AAGGCGCCGGCTTTTTCAGCGTTCCACGACCACGAAAGCCGGCGCCTTCGGCTGGGCGTTAAACAAGTGCATTGACCGGACTAAACCTCTAGGAGATCCACGATGACAACACTACTCCGAAGCATGACCGGTTTCATCGCACTGACCTGCTTCTTGCCCGCATGGTCTGAAGCGGCGAGCCCCGTGCTGGTGGTCCCGGCGGCGGACGTGACGCTGACGGTGAGCACCGATCTGCCCGAGTCGGCCGGCATCAAGGAGGCCGGAGCCTGCGAACTGACCGAAGAAGGTACGGCCGACGTGCGCATCGTCGGGCAGTTGGTTCCGGCCATTGCCGAAGATGGCACGGCCCGCAAGGACCGATTCGCCCTGCTGGCCGCCATCCCGCCGCGTGCCGGCGCGGAGAAAGAACGCCGCTTTCGCGTGCGGCCGGTCGAGGCGGTCATGAAGGACGCGTTCCACGTCAACGACGTCGAACAGACGACGCTGCGGGTTTCCGACGGCGACTCGCCCGTGTTTGCCTACAACTATCGAACGATCAACGGCGAGCACGTTCCCGACGGCGATCATCGCAAGTTTCGCACGGGCTACATTCATCCGGTCTGGGGGCTCGACGGCGAGGTGATCACCGACGACTTTCCCAAGGACCATTACCATCATCACGGCATCTTCTGGTCGTGGCCGTATATCGGGATCGACGGCAAGGAATACGACTCCTGGGAGAACCGCCATTTCCAACCCAAGTACGTCCGCTGGATCACCAGCCAGCCCGGGCCGCGGTCGGCCGTGTTGGCGGTGGAAAACGGCTGGTTCCTGGGCACGCGGAAGGTGATGACCGAACGCGTGTGGATGCGAACCTATAAGGCGGCTGGCGACACCCGGGTGATCGATCTCGATTTCTTCTGGACACCGGTCGACCGGCCCATCTCGCTTCGCGGCCGCGGCGGCAAGAGCTATGGGGGGCTCACCATACGGGCAAACGTCTGGCCGCGCAAAGACGCGATCATCACCACACCCCGGGGTGCCACGCCGCACACCGGTGACAGCCTCGCCACCAGCACCGATCTGGTCAACACGCCGCTACCCTGGGCCGATATCAGTTCGGAGTTTCCCGACGGGTCGGGACGCAGTGTATTCGGACGTAGCGGCGTGGCCTTCATGGTCCATCCCGAGCACCCCGATTCCCCCCCAACCTGGCTCACTCGCCATTACGGTCCGCTCTGTGTCGGCTGGCCGGGCATCAACGGCAAGACATTCCAGCCGGGCAAACCCTTCTGGATCGGCTATCGCGTGCTGATCCACAAAGGCGAGTTGGACGTTGCCGCACTGGAAAAACAATACAAAGCCTACACCGCCGCAACCAAAACCCACTGGGAGGAGTAACCATCCATGCGAAACATCACACACATTCCGTTTCATCGCCAGTTGTGCGTAACCGCCCTCACCGTCATTGCCGCCCTTTGTGCCGTTTCCGCTACGTCAGCGGCCGAGAAGCCGAATGTCATCGTCATCTTCTGCGACGACCTGGGCTACGGCGATCTGGGCTGTTTCGGATCGACCAAAATCCGCACGCCCGCGGTGGATCGCATGGCCGAGGAGGGCATCCGGCTGACCAGCTTCTACTCGACCAGCGGCGTCTGTTCGCCCAGCCGATCGAGTCTGATGACCGGCTGCTATCCGCGGCGGGTCAACCTGCACCAGAATGACCGAAACCTTTGCGTGTTGTTTGCCGCCGATCACAAGGGACTCAATCCCCGGGAAACGACCGTTGCCGAGGTGATGAAACGGCAGGGATACGCGACGAAGTGTATCGGCAAATGGCATCTGGGCGACCAGCCGGAGTTTCTCCCCACGCGTCAGGGGTTCGATTCGTATTTCGGCATCCCCTACAGCAACGACATGGGCCGCAAGAATATCCCGCTGCCGCTGTTGCGCGATGATCGAGTGATTGAAGCGCCCGTTTCGCAGGTCACGCTGACCCGCCGATACACCGAGGAGGCGATCGGGTTCATTGAGGCCAATCGCACCAAGCCGTTTTTCCTTTACCTGCCGCACACCTTCCCCCACGTCCCCCTGTTTGCCAGCGAACAGTTTGCCGGCAAGTCGCAGGCGGGCAAGTATGGCGACGCGGTCGAGGAGATCGACTGGTCGACCGGCGAGATTCTCAAGACGCTCGGGCGGTTGGGTTTGGACGACCGGACGCTGGTGGTGTTTACCTCCGACAACGGCGCGTCGACCGGCAGCAACTTGCCGTTGCGGGGTAAGAAGGGCAGCACCGACGAAGGCGGCATGCGGGTTCCTTGCGTGGTTCGCTGGCCGGGCAAGATCGCCCCGGGCACGACGTGCGACGCGGTCACCTCGACGATCGACCTCTTGCCGAGCCTTGCCGCCCTGGTCGGAGCGAAGCTGCCCGAGGGACGGATTCTCGACGGTCGCGACATCGGGCCCCTGTTGGCCGGCGAGGCGGGCGCCGCTTCTCCGCACGAGGCTTTTTACTATTACCAGATGGATCAACTCCAGGCCGTGCGATCCGGCAAATGGAAGCTCTGCCTGGCCATGGCCGACAAGAAACGCAACTGGGGAAAGTCGCTGGGAAAGTCGCCCCTGAAGCTGTTCGATCTGGATGCCGATATCCACGAGGACAACGATCTCGCGGCAGAGAATCCGGAGGTCGTCAAGCGGCTGCAAGCTTTGGCCGATGCGGCCAGGGAGGACCTCGGCGACGTCGGCCGACCCGGCAAGGGCCAGCGACCGGCCGGTTGGGTAGAGAATCCGACGCCCCGGTTGCTAGAGAAGGAGTAATGACCGACTTGTAGCCGTGTTCGCCGGAACGCGGCGGTGCCTGGGGTCGGACTGCGAGGAACGAGCGGGGAGCCCCCAGATTGTCCGCGACTGGGGGCTTGTCGCTCGTTCCTCGCAACTCGGCCCCAGGCACCCACCGCACTTGAGTGAGGAGGAGTAAGTACGCCATGTCATCAACAACAAGAACGTGTCCGCTGTTCATCCCCCCACTGTTTCTACTCGTCGGTCTGGCTTCCACAACAGCGCTTGCCGATATGATGGCCGACTCGCCGGTGACGTTTCCCGAGCGGGGGGCGCTGCCCAACAAGTTTCCGCCCGACCGGCCGTCCCGCCAGCGAGAGACCCCCGAGGAGGGTTACTACATCTTCACCACGCCCGAGCGGTCTTTGAAACAGATCGCGAAGATCCAGGCGGAAATGCCGCCGGGTACGTTTTCCGTGTCGAAAGCCGATTGGTCGCGATTGCCGCGCACGCGGCGCCTTCTGACCGAGGGCGGCGATCTGCACTTGCTGGCCATCGGTGACAGCATTGTCAACGACACGATGCGGTCCGCTTGGGTGGCCAAGCTGCAAGAAGCCTACCCCAAGACCGCCATTCGGGCCACCGTTTACGTGCGCGGCGGAGGTGCCTGCCGCCATTACAAGGAAGAGGATCGCGTGGCGAAACACGTCGTGCCGCGAAAGCCGGACCTGGTCTTCATCGGCGGCATTAGTCAAGGCGCCGAGATCGACCACATTCGCGCCGTGATTCACCAGTTGCGAGGCTCGCTGCCGGAAGTGGAGATACTACTGGCCACCGGCACGTTCGGATCGCAGGCCGATCCGCGGGTTCCCGAGGAACTGGCCAAGGTGTCCTACTCCGGTACGGGTGATTACGGCGTCGGGCTGAAGCAACTGGCCGCCGAGGAGAAGTGCGGCTATCTCGACATGACGGCGCCTTGGGCCGAGTACGTTCGCTCGTCGGGGGTACATCCACACCGGTTCTACCGGGATCGCGTGCATGCCAACGCGTACGGCGAACAGATCCTGTCGAAAATCCTGACCGCGTTCTTCAAGCCTTAAGCGACAACCGCGAAATGATTCGTCGAGGAACGAGTCTGCTCTGGATCTTCACTTTCGTCTGCTTCTTCGTGCGCTGTGGACCGGCCGCCGCCATCGAGCCGTCCGCGTTTTGGGGGCCCAGTGCCATGGCCGTCTCGAACGACGGGAAGACGCTGTTGGTGGCCTGTCACGAAGCGCGGCGGATCGCTTGGGTCGATGTCGATACGCGGCGCGTGACCCGATCGGTCGAACTTCTCCAACCGCCGA
The DNA here is from genome assembly GCA_964444795.1 of uncultured Planctomycetaceae bacterium. Classification (GTDB taxonomy): domain Bacteria; phylum Planctomycetota; class Planctomycetia; order Pirellulales; family Thermoguttaceae; genus JABMRP01. The sequence continues at coordinate 43,700 of CAYUIQ010000034.1, read as the reverse complement.
CCGGGCTGGTCGTGCATCCCGACGGGAAGCGGCTTTTCGTCACGTCCGCCGGCCCGCGGAGCAACCTTCGGGTCGTCGACATCGCCTCGGGCGAAACTCTGGGCACGATCGCGGTCGGTCATACGGGCATGGGGCCGGCGATCTCCGCCGACGGAACGACGCTCTACGTATGCAACCGGTTCGAGAACAGTCTTTCGGTCGTCGATATAGCAAAGGGTCGGGAAACGGCCCGAGTGGCTGTCGGGCGCGAGCCGGTCGGCGCGGCCGTGACTCCCGACGACAAGACGGTTGTGGTGATCCATCATCTGCCCGACGACGCGGCCGATAGTTACGACGTAGCGGCGACGGTTGCGTTTGTCGATACGGCCACGCGACAGAGCGTCGTGGTCCGGCTTCCCAACGGTTCGACCGGGCTGCGTCAGATCTGTCTTTCGCCCGACGGGCGGTACGCGTTTGCCACGCATACGCTGGGCAATTTCCATCTCGTACCCACCGTGGTGACCGGCGGATGGATCAACCACAACGTGATCAGCGTGTTGGATACGTCGAAGAAAGTGCTGCTAGATACGTTCTTTCTCGACGAACTCGACATGGGGGCCGGCAATCCCTGGGGCGTCGCGTGTACGGCCGACGGGCGGTCGATCTGCATCGCGCACGGCGGTAGTCGGGAACTCAGCGTGATCGATGCGCACGCGCTGTACGAAAAACTCCGTCGCGATGCGGCCAATGCGCCGATCCGTGGCGGAAGCCCCTACTACCCGGGCATTCTCGGCGCCTTTGGGAAGCGCATTCCGCTGTGCGGCGCGGGCACGCGGTCGCTGGTGCTGGCCGGGTCGACCGCCTACGTGGCCGGCCGGTTTTCCGACACGGTGGAAGTGGTTGACACGAGACCGAAAGAACCCGCCGTGGAGACGATCCGCCTGGGTCCCGAGCCGAAACTCAGCCCGACGCAGCGGGGCGAGATGCTCTTTCACGACGCGACGATCTGTTTTCAGCATTGGCAAAGCTGCTCGACCTGCCATCCCGACGCCCGGACCGACGCTTTGAATTGGGATCTGCTCAACGACGGCGTGGGCAACGCGAAGAACACCAAGAGCATGTTGCACTCCCACGCCACGCCGCCGGCCATGTGGACCGGGGTCCGCGAGTCGGCCGAGGCGGGCGTTCGCGCCGGGATCGAGCATACGCTATTCACCGAACGGCCCGAAGAAGAGGCCGCGGCGATCGACGCGTATCTGAAATCACTGCGACCCGTGCCGAGCTCCCGGCTGGTCGACGGCCGCCTTAGCGCATCGGCCGAGCGCGGCAAGGCGCTGTTCGAGAGCCGGCGCATCGGTTGCGCCGCCTGTCACCCGGCGCCGCTCTACACCGATCGCCGCAGTCACGACGTCGACACGCACGGCACGTTCGACCAGAGCGCCCGCTTCGACACGCCGGGGCTGATCGAATGTTGGCGCACCGCCCCCTACCTGCACGACGGCCGCCACGCCACGGTAAAGGCCCTAATCCAAAACGGCAGACACGGCAACACCCGCGGGCAAGTTGAACGGATGACGGAGGCGGAGGTTGACGATTTGGTCGAGTTTGTGTTGTCGTTGTGAGTAGCGGGACGCATGGACTCACCCCCGAAACAGGGTATAATCCGGGTTTGACGAATCGAATCAATACTCACCTTCTGGGGGGGTCTCGTGCCTGTCGAAGCCAAGCCTCTCTTCCGTCCCGACGTTCTCCGCCCGCATTTGACGGCTTTCCGGATCCCAGAATATGTTGAGGCCTCGCGTCCGAAGCTTGCCGACTGGGCCGAATTGCTCAACTCGGGGCGGGCCGACTCATTTAAGGAACAGGAGATCCTGCCCGATTTCTTGACCGACTTCTTTTGCGGGTTGCTCGGCTACACTCGTCCGGCGGACGGTGGCGAACGATTCACGATTTCGCGGGAGAAGCACGTACAAGTGGACGGCAAGTTTGCCGATGCCGTCTTGGGCAGTTTTCAATCGGATCGGGAAGAGTTTCTCGTTGCCCTGGAGGGAAAGGGCCCTAAAGACCCGCTCGACCGGCCGTTTGGTGGTCGGCGAATGTCGGCAGTTGACCAGGGGTACCGCTACGCCATCAACCTGCCCTGCGACTGGATCGTCATCACTTCGATCCGGCAAACCCGTCTCTATTATAAAGGCACGGACCAGTACACCTACGAACGATTCGACACCGAGAGGTTCGCCTCCGACGATGCCCTGCTGAAGAAGTTCGTATTCCTGCTCGGTGCCGAGCGGGTAGTCCCGCCCGTTGGTCCATGCCATCTGCACGGTCTCAGGGATGCTTCCGAGACGGTTGACCGTGAACTGACAAAGAAGTTCTATGTCGGCTATGCGGATATGCGCCAGGATGCGTTTGCCCAGCTTTGTCGGGCGAACCCTGGGGTGTCGCCACACGAAATCCTCACCGGCACCCAGAAACTGTTGGACAGGGTTCTGTTCTGCGCGTTTTGCGAGGATCGGGGTTTGTTGCCTGCCAATACCATCGCCCAAGCGTACGAGCATCGTGACCCGTACCATCCGCGACCCATTTGGGAGAACTTTCGCGGGCTGTTCTGCGCCATCAACGAAGGGAATGCGAGCCTGAACATCCCCGCGTACAACGGCGGGCTGTTTGCCGACGATCCCTTATTGGATCGGCTGCAAGTTCCCGACGAAGTATGCCCTTACTTCAAGGAGTTGGGCGACTACGACTACCGACCCGCGCACGAAGTCGTGGCCGATACTGAGGCGGATACGGCGGGAAGCCTCATCGACGTGGACATTCTTGGCCATATCTTCGAGCAGTCCATCACCGACCTGGAAAGAATCCGCAGCGAACTCGAAGGGGTGACGAAGCCGGTCGGCATTGATAAACACAGAACCCGCCGCCAGAAAGAGGGCGCGTTCTACACGCCGGATTTCGTCACCCGCTACATTGTCGAGCAGGCTCTTGGCGGCGTTCTCGATGATCGGTTCGAGACCCTGCGCAAATCGCACGCGAAGACGGCCAAAGGAACGTCCCGAACGGCACTTGCAGATCCGGCCGTTTACCAACTTGAGAAGCTGAACAACCCCCAGCGTGCTTCCTTGGTTCGGTTCTGGGAAACGTGGCAGGATGAACTTGCCGGGATTCGCGTGCTGGACCCGGCGTGTGGAAGCGGGGCCTTTCTCATTCAGGCGTTTGACCAGTTGCACGCCGCGTACGAAACCTCGAATGACCGGCTTGAGGAACTGCGCGGGCATCGCACGCTGTTCGACCTGGACCGCCAGATTTTGCAGAACAACCTTTACGGCGTGGACCTGAACGAAGAAGCCATCGAGATCTGCAAGCTCAGTCTGTGGATCAAGACGGCCCAGCGCGGCAAGATCCTCACCAGTTTGGACGACACGATTTGTGTCGGCAACAGCATCGTGGCCGACGCATTGCTCGATCCGAAAGCGTTTGACTGGCAGGCCCAGTTTGCCGACGTTCTAGCGGCGGGTGGCTTCGACGTCGTGGTGGGCAACCCGCCGTATGTGCGGCAGGAGATGCTCGGCCCCATCAAACCCTACCTGGAGGCAAACTACAAGGCGTATCACGGCATGGCCGATCTGTACGTCTACTTCTACGAGTTGGGATTTCGGACGCTCAAGCCCGGCGGGCTCCTCTCGTTCGTCGTAACCAACAAATGGATGAGGGCCAACTACGGTGAGCCGCTGCGCCGTTTCTTCAGCGAAGAGGCGTGGATGGAGTCGGTCGTCGATTTCGGACACGCCAAGCAGATCTTCGAGGAAGCGGATGTTTTTCCGTCGATCATTGTCGTGCGGCGTCCGGCCAAGAGGCAGAAGCCGAGGCCGACTCGCGTATGTGCCATTCCCCGGGAGCAGCTTCGGATCGATGATTTGAGCACGCAGATTGAAACCGAGGGTTTCGAGATCGAGCGGTCGCAACTGGGCGATCAGGCTTGGCAGCTTGAACCACCAGCGGCAGTTGCACTTCTCGACAAGATCCGAACAGTTGGCGTTCCACTGAACGAATTTGCGGATATCCAACCCTACCGGGGTATTCTGACGGGCCTGAACGAAGCGTTTCTCATTGACACACCGACGAAAAATACTCTGGTTGCTGCCGACCCCAAGTGTGCAGAACTCATAAAACCCTATGTAAGGGGGCAAGATGTCAAGAGATGGCGACCTAATTGGGGTGGCCTTTGGATGGTCATTCTGAAATCAAGTGCCGACCATCAATGGCCCTGGACCGATGCGGATGGCGACGAGGAAAGGACTTTTCAGCGAACATATCCGAGCCTGCATGAGCACATGAAATCGCTGGAGACCAGGTTAAGGAAACGGCAGGACAAAGGGCGGAACTGGTGGGAACTACGATCTTGCGCCTATTGGCAGGAGTTCGACAAGCCAAAGATCGTGTACCAGGAGATTCAATTCCATCCTTCCTACGCGATTGACACGACCGGCCAGTATGGGAATAACAAGACGTTCTTCGTGGCATCTGACGACCTGTATCTTTTGGCGCTCCTGAACTCCCCTCTCATGTGGTGGCATAACTGGCGATACCTGCCGCACATGAAAGACGAAGCCCTGTCCCCGGTCGCGTTTCGCATGGAATCACTGCCGATAGCCGTTGCCAGCGACGTTACTCGCGCCAAAGTTGAATCGCGCGTCGGTCGAATGGTCGAGATCACACAAGCACAGCAGACCACTTGCCGCAACATTCTTGACTGGCTTCGCGTCGAGCACGATATCGAGAAGCCCGGCAAGAAGCTGGCATCGTCACTCGATCTGGACTCGGATGCCTTCGTAGCGGAAGTCAAGAAACGCCGGGGCAGAAAGAATCCGCTCACTGCTGCCGCGCTTCGCAACCTGCGAGACGAGTACGTCCGTTCGATCGATCCGGCCCGCGCGCTGGCCGGCGAAGCGTTACGGTTGGAGCAGGAAATCAACAATCTTGTGAACGAAGCGTACGGACTAACACCCGAGGAGATCGATTTGATGTGGAAAACCGCGCCACCGAGAATGCCCATCACGCGGCCAGTCGCGTAACGAGGGGCAAACTAAAAGGATCAAACCCATGCAAATTGTGATCGCCGGCGGTCACGGACAGATCGCGATGCTGCTGCATCCGTTGCTGAAGGCCCAGGGGCATCAGGTGCGGGCGCTTGTCCGTAATCCCGATCATGCGGACGACGTGCGACGGGCCGGAGCCGAACCGGTACATTGTGATTTGGAGGCCGAGGGTGATATTTCCGAAGCGGCCGGGGCGGCCGACGCAGTGGTCTTTGCCGCGGGGGCTGGGCCGGGGAGTGGGGCCGCGCGAAAAATGAGCATGGACCGGGACGGAGCGATCAGGCTCATCGACGCGGCACGGCAAAACGGCATCCGGCGTTACGTGATGATTAGTGCCATGGGTGCCGAAGAGCCGCGCGGCGACGAGGTTTTTCAAACCTACTTGCGTGCCAAGGCCGAGGCCGACGAGGCGTTGCGCCGTAGTGGGTTGGACTACACGATTGTCCGCCCCGGGCGTCTGACCAACGAGCCGGGCAGCGGGCGCGTCAGCTTGGCCGATCGACTGCCACGGGGCGAGATTTCGCGCGCGGACGTAGCGGCCGTGTTGGCTTGCGTCCTGGAGGCTCCAGAGACGGTCGGTCGGCAGTTTGACGTGACCGCCGGTGACCAGGAGATTGCCGAAGCGGTTGCGAAGTTGTGAAGAACGGCTTTGGAGTGCGATGACTTGTCATCGCTTTCCTTTTCTCTTCCTCTGCTCCCTCCGTTTCCTCCTGTTCCAAACTTGGCTTTTTCTTGAACAGAAGAGCGCGAAGATAGCAGAGGAGATTGTCCGGACCGTTTCGTGCGAGGGAGGTCCGAACTGCCGTCACGTCGGAGGGAAAAGGAAAGCGGCGACGAGTCGCCGCAGTCCAAGGCTTCGGCATCAATTCCCCACGGCGACGCGGATCTTCTCGGCCGCCACCGCGGGGATCGAGACCAGCAGCGAAAGCGGGAGCACGCAAGGAGAAATGGGGCAGGGCGGTGTCAAGCCGGATCGCGGGAAAAGCCCCCAAGGCACCCTTTCCGGAATTCCCGAAGGAACGCAAGAAAAAAAACCGGCCGCGGACGAACCGCGGTCGGTCTGGATGTTCGCGTGGCTTGGGAACCGCCGCCTATTGCTTGCCGGCGGAATCCGCCTTGTACTCGGCAATCCGTTCGGCATCCGGCTCGTACCGCTTACACTCATCCACCGTCGGCACGCGCAACGGCCGGACGACGCGGAACCCGGGGCAATAGGTTTCGGTATGATACCAAATGCTCTGCGGGAGCTGCGGATCCTGCTGCTTCCACTTGACGTTCGAACCGCGCCGCGCCGCGCTGCGGAGCATCTCGGGATCGTCGTCCCAACACCCGCCACGCACGACACGGGGATAGATTTTCGTGGGCGCGGCAAGCGGGTTGGTGACTGACTTCCCGGCCAGAGTTGCGTAGAAATCCTCGTCGTACTGGTCGAGTACCCATTCACTGACGTTGCCGTGCATGTCGTGCAGTCCCCAGGGGTTGGCCTTCTTCTCGCCAACCTTGGCGTAGCCGTCTTCACTGTTGTCGAAATACCAGGCGTAGTCTTCCAGATCGTCCGGATCGTCGCCGAAAGAATAGGCGGTCGTGGTTCCGGCACGACAGGCGTACTCCCACTCGGCTTCGGTGGGCAAGCGATAGTATCGGCCCGTCTTCGCGGAAAGCCATTTGCAGTACATCTTGGCCGCGACTTGCGTCATGCAGATCGCCGGATACCCGTCTTGCCCCATGTCGAACGTCATGTCGGTATAGGGTCTCGTGGGAGCGGTCAGCGCGTCGCCCAAGAGGTCGTACTTGTCGGAGGCTCTCTTCATCACGTTGCGACGGTTGTTGTCCATTTCCATCGCCCACTCGTTGTATTCGTCCCAGGTCACTTCACACTTCCCCATCCAGAACGGCTCGATGGCGACCTCGTGCTGCGGTCCTTCTCCGTCGCCCCGGTCGTCCTCGTCATCGGGGCTACCCATCATGAATTTGCCGCCGGGGATCGGGACCATGCCGAAGGTGATCGGTGTGTTGGTGATCTCCTCGGTGTAGGGCTTCATTCCCGCTTCGGTTTCGGCCGTGGAGTCGGCCACGGCGGTCGGCTCGATGAGAAACTCGACCGTCGGAACCGGGTCCAGGTTGAGTTTCTTCTCCTTGGCCGGAGCGCGAGCGGAAATCACGGGCGCCGCTTTCTCCGCGGCGATTGCGATACAGGCCGCGGTCGTTGCGACCGCTCCGACGAAACCCAACCAAAGTGGCGTCCGACGCCGTGTACGGATGACCCTACTCATTGATACATTTCCTCGCAAAACCAAGAGACAGCAAAACCAAGAGCCAATCGACGGAATACTCGTTCTCGTCAACGAAAACGAGAACCTCGACTCAGCACTCCCATAGGCGGGACCCACCCCATGGGGAAGGCGATTTCGTGGGGGGTAAGCCGGGTCGACCCACTTCGGCGGAACCGACTTTCCAGCTTACTACGTATTCTACTTTGTCAGGCCGCCGACTGCAAATAGCCCGCGACCAGTTTGCCTTACCCCTTTTGCCTGACGGGTACCCCTCGTGAGGGTGGCTGCATCTGCGTTGAGGTGGTTGCATGGACGGCCGCCGGGGAACTAGGCTAGTCATAGAGAATGCAACGTTGTTTTCGGACAAATTCCAAACCGCAACCGGCGGGAGCACACATGACGGGAACATTGACGCTGCTGTGGCTGCTGGGGATCGTCTCGCCGGCTGCGGTGGCGGGGGAATCGGACCTTGGGCGGTTCGAGTTTTCCGGCGTCGAGATGGCCGTGCCGATACGGATCGTACTGTACGCCGAGGACAAGGAGACCGCCGCCGGAGCCGCCGAGGCTGCCTTGCGGCGCATCGGCCAGCTCAACGACATCCTCAGCGACTATGACCCCCAGAGCGAACTGCGGCAATTGTGTGTGACCTCCGGCCCCGGCAAACCGGTGCCGGTCGGTCCCGATCTTTGGCGGGTGTTGACGGCTGCCCAATCGCTTTCGAAACAATCGGGGGGCGCGTTCGACGTGACCGTGGGACCGGTCGTGCGGCTCTGGCGACGAGCCCGACGACAGACCGCGCTACCCTCCGAAGAACGCCTGCAGGCGGCCCGGCAACTGGTTGATTACCGGCTTGTCCGCCTCCATCCGGATCATCGGGCCATCGAGTTGGGTAAAGCAGACATGCGGCTCGATCTGGGCGGTATCGCTAAGGGATACGCGGTCGACGAGGCGATGGCCGTCCTAAGAAAACACGGCATTACCCGGGCGCTGGTCGACGCCGGCGGTGACCTTGCCGTCGGCGATCCACCGCCGGACCGCCCGGGCTGGCGGATCGCCGTGGCCCGGCTGGCGAACGACGGGCCGCCGAGCCATTACCTGCAACTGGTCAACCGTGCGGTGGCCACCTCGGGCGACGCCTGGCAGTTTGTCGAGATCGATGGCCGGCGCTACTCACACATCGTCGATCCGCACACGGGTGTCGGCCTGACCGATCATGCCAGTGTCACGGTCGTCGCCGCCGACTGCATCACGGCCGACAGCCTGGCCTCGGCCGTCAGTGTGTTGGGCCCGCAAAAGGGGCTGGCACTGATCGAAGCAACTCCCGAGGCGGCCGCGCTGGTCGTTCGCGCTCCGGAGGGCACCGTTCAGAGCCACCGATCACAACGGTGGAAAGAGATTCCCACCGACGCGGTGCAACGTAAGGAGTAGCTGGCGTTTGGCACCCCCCGACGGGATGGGCAATCCGTCACGAAATCCCCGCCTACGCCCCGTTTCTTGGGAGAACTCGGCCTGGGGTAGCCGATATTACTAGAACAACCGGAAATTCCGGCACAATCGGCCTGCGCTCATACGGGCACCATCGCACATGCGCCTGGCCGCACTCTGCAATCCGTTCCAGCGACAGGGGGGTCTGGCGATGCGTATCAACACAATGATGGGCGTTTCGGTTTTCGTTCTGTGCTTCTCCGCGCTTTCCACGGAGGCCCGGGCGCAGTCGTTCGGTATTGAACTACACAATAGCTTGATGCCTGCCTCCGGCGGCATGGCGGGCGTGAGCCTCGCCCGGCCGCAGGATCTCCAGTCGGCGATCAACGGAAACCCGGCCACGCTGCGGCAGTTTCGCGGAACCCAATTCTCGTTCGGCGGCGGCTGGGCCGAGGCGACGTACCGGATAACCCAACTCGGGCGGTTGCCGGCCTTGGACGTGGACCCCTACAGCGCCAAGTCCAGTATGCCCGGCGCGGCGTTGGGAAACATCGGCGTGACGCAGGACTTCAGCGCCTTGGGAAAGCCGGTCACCGTGGGAATTGGCTTTCTCGGTGGGGGAGCCTTCGGCGTCGATTTTCGCGACGTTCCCGCATCCAACGGCACCGCGGCCATGTACGTGGCGCTGGACATCACGGCCGGCGCCGGCGTCGATCTGACGGATCGGCTCTCCGCCGGTGCGTCCATGACGCTGGGAACCTCGTTCCTCGACGGTCCGTTCGTCGACATCGGCGGCATGACGCCAGCCTACGGGCTTCGCGGCGCGCTCGGGCTCAGCTACCGGCTCGGATGCAAGACGACCGTTGGCGGCTATTGGCAGACGATGAAGAGTTTCACCTTCCAGGACGCCGTTCTCTTCGAGGACGGTACGGTGAGCGATCTCAAGCTGCAACATCCCGAGAACCTCGGGCTGGGTATCGCCAACAGCAGTCTCATGGACGGACGGCTGTTGCTGGCCGCCGACGTTCTTTACAAACAGCATCGCAAGGCCGACTTCCTCGGCGCGCTCTACGACGACCAATGGGTGCTGCAATTGGGGGCGCAATACTCGGTCAGCAAGCGAGTCCGTTTCCGGCTGGGATACGCCTTCAACGAAAATCCCATGCGCGCCGCCGTTCTCGACTCGGTGGGCGGCGTGCCGGTGCCCGACGGCGTCCCCGGGGTTCGCTATGTCCAGGGCCAGTTTGCCGCGATCTGCCAGCACCGGCTGACCGGCGGCATCGGCTTTCGCGACGCGTTGCCGGGGGTCGATCTCGATCTGTTTGCCGGCGGCATGTTCGAGAACAGCGATCAATTTGCCAGCACGATCGCCTCGGTCCAAAGTTACTGGGTAGGCGCCGGCGTCACGTGGCGCTTCGGCCGCGGGGCATGCGGATCGGTGGGTGCTCCCGATCAGTGGTGAGACGCGAGGAAAAAGGTTCTTCCGGGATTTTCGGGGAGGGTGCCTGGGGTCGAGTTGCGAGGAACGAGCGACGAGCCCCCAGATCGCAACAAACTGGGGGCTCGCTGCGCTCGACCCCAGGCACCCGCCACCTGTCCCATTTTTCCCCCGGCTACAAGCTCAACTCAGCCCCTCCAGCGGGCCCGTGCTGTCGCCGAGCGATTCGGTCGAGGCGCCCATGCGCTGGAGCATGGCCAGATAGAGATTCGTTAGCGGGGTCTCCTTCGGCCAGCGAACGAATCGACCGGAGGTGATCGAGCCGCCGCCGCGCCCGGCCAGCAAGATCGGTAACTGGTCGTGATTGTGACGGTTTCCGTCGGCCAATCCGCTGCCGTAGAGGACCATCGAGCGGTCCAATAGCGTCCCGTCGCCTTCCGCGGTGTTCTTCAGCTTGCCGAGAAAGTAGGCCAGCAGCGAAGCGTGGTGGCGGTTGATCTTGGCGATCTGGGCCTGTTTCTCCGAGTCGTTGCCGTGATGCGATAGCGTATGGTGACCGGCCCGAACACCGATGCCGGGGTAACTGCGGTTGCTGCCGGCGTTGGTGTACATGAAGGTAAGGATCCGCGTCGAGTCGGTGGCCATCGCCAGCACCATCATGTCCATCATCAGCCGCACGTGCTCGTCAAACTCCTTGGGCACGCCCGCGGGACGCGGGAAATCGGGCGCCTCGACCTCGCGGCCGGCAAGCTTCTCCGATTCGGCGATCCGCCGCTCGATCTGCCGCACGGCATACAGATATTCGTCGAGCTTGTGCCGATCGGTCCCGCCGAGTTGTCGTCGCAGTGAGTCGGCATCTTCGCGGACAAAATCCAGAACGCTCTTGCGACGGCGATCGCGCCGCTGAGTCGGTTCGCTTGACGCGCGACCGCCGAAGAGCCGGTCGAACACGGCCTGGGGGTTGATCTCCTTGGCCATGAACGAGGTGGGCGTTCGCCACGACATGTTCGACGTATAGGCGCAACTGTAACCCGAGTCGCAACGCCCCCCCTGGGCACTGCGTTCGCAGCCCAACTCCAACGAGGGAAACCGGGTCAAGTGGCCGATCTTCGCGGCTGCCGCCTGGTCGACCGAGGGACCGTTGCGAATCTCCTTGCCGTCGGTTTTGTGCGGATGGGCACCGGTGAGGAACGAAGCCACGCATCGGGCATGGTCGCCGGGGCCGTCTCCCAACGCGCGTCCCCCGTTCAGTGTCAGACCGCCGGTCACCAGAAGATCGGACTTGTACGCCGAGAGCGGCTGCAACGTCGGCGGCAAGTCGCCCAGCGGACCCTCTTCGGCCGGCGTCCAGTCGGGCATGTGCATGCCGTTGGGAACAAAGAGGAAGACCATGCGGCGCGGCGTGTCCGCTGCCTGGCTCGATGCCGCGAAGCTTCGGCCTGCGTTCATCGTCTCCAGCCACGGCAGGGCGATCGCGGTACCCAGTCCCCGTAGAACAGTCCGCCGCGAAACCTTGTTAAGACTCATGGACTCCCCCCTTTTCCTCGCCGCCGCTGAAACGGCTCGCTGTTAACGATCTCCAGCACCAGGATCGAGAAACGATTCTCGTTTTCCGACATGGCTTGGGTAATGCGATCGACGGCCGCCTTGTCGTAGGCTTCCACGCCGCGGCCCAGCGCGTACGTGAGCATCTTCTCCGTCAGGCAGCGGAGAAACTCGTCCTTGCCGGTCGTTCGCAACATGGCCTTGAGCGCTTGCGGACCGTCGATCGTTTGCCCGTCGGGCAACACGCCGGAAGGGTCGATTTCGAATTTCCCGTCGCGCGTTCGCCAGGCCCCCACAGCGTCGAAGTTCTCCATGGCAAACCCCATGGCGTCCATTTTGCGGTGGCAAACGGCGCATTGAGGGTTCTTTCGATGTTGCTCCATCCGCTGGCGCAACGACCCCGAGAGGACCGCCCGTTCGTTCTCCTCCAGCGCGGGCACGTCCGGCGGCGGAGGAGGCGGAGGCGTGCCGAGGATGTTCTCCAGGATCCATTTCCCCCGCTTCACCGGCGACGTACGGGTGGGGTTCGAGGTGACGGTCAATACGCCGGCCTGGGTAATCACACCTCCTCGCGGAGTTCCGGCGGTGGATACTCGCCGGAACTCCTCGCCCCGGACGTTCTCGATGCCGTAGTGCCGGGCGAGCGGTTCGTTGGCGAACGTGTAGTCGGCATCGACCAACTCCAGCACGTCGCGGTCTTCGCGCATCACGGCGGCGAAAAACATCTCCGTCTCGACCAGCATCGCGCGGCGAAGCGCGTCGTCGAACGTGGCAAACCGCTTCGCGTCGGGTGCGACCATGTCGAGATTCCGCACCTGCAACCATTGCGTGGCGAAGTTCTCGACCAGAGCCCGCGACTTGGCGTCGGCCAACATCCGTCGAATTTGCCCGTCGAGGTTCCGCCGCAACGTCTTCTGCCGGGCCTGCTCGAACAACGCTTCGTCGGGCATGCTGCTCCAGAGAAAGTAGGACATGCGCGTGGCAAGCTGGTGCTCAGTGATGAGATGTGGCTTGTCGCTTTCCTCCTCATCCAACTCCACGCGGAAGAGAAAATGTGGCGAGACGAGAATCGCCTGCAAGGCCAACCGAAGACACTCCCGAGGGCTATCGCCTTGCCCGCGGGCCGCGGAGGCCAACTGCATCAGGCGGTCGAGTTCCGCATCGGTTACCGGCCGGCGATACGCCCGGGTGGCCAATGGCCGGAGGACATCTTTGATCGCTTCGAGAGGCGTGTCCGGCGCCGGGTCGAGTTGATCGACGATGTCGGCTTCGGCGGCGATCGTTTCGGCCGCGGCCAGATATTTTTCCATGAGAATCGGCGGCAGCGCCAGCACGTCGCCGATGTTGTCGAATCCGTAGCCCACGTCGTCGGCGGGGAAGTCGCCGGCCGCGTTGAACTCCACGCCCAGCAGATCGCGGATCGTGTTGGTGTATTCGATTCGGTTGAGCCGTCGCATCGTCACACGACCCGGATCGGGCCCGGCGGCGCGAGCGGCTTCATCCAGGGTTTCCTGGATCCAACCGACGATGGCGTCGCTCTCGGCCGGTGCCGGCTGGGGGCTGTATTTCGGGGGCATTTCCCGCCCGCGCAGCACCCGAAGCACGTTCTTCCAAGTCTGCCGGTCGCGGGCCACCGCCGCGGGTGCTGGATAGGTTTCGAGGCGGATTTCGGCCTCGGCGTCCTTACCACTGTGGCATTTGAAGCAATGTTTCTTCAGAAAGGGCTGCACGGAGCGATCGAAGAACGCGGCCGAATCCGCGGCCGATCGTGGCTCCTCGGCCATGGCCCGGTCGGCTCCCTCACGGTCACTTCCCAGAATGAGCAGTCCAAAGAAACAAGCCGACGGACACAACAAACGCCACAACATAGCCAGGGACCTTTCTCCGGTTGGCGGCGCAAAAGGACGAAGGAGTCACGGAAACTCAGGCTGGACGTCAAGCGAGGCGGGGAATTATAGGGCCCACACCAGGCAAAAGTCCAACATTGCGTGGCCCTCACCCCCCCGAAGGGTCGTGCAAGTGAGGCGTCATGGGTGGAAATGGACCGTTCCGGCGACAATCTCGCCTTCGCAGGGACTCCATCATGGAGTATCGTGAAGAGTTGGCGTTCGTGGTATTCGTGCGGCCCAATCCGTGACCACAGCCGGTCTACCGGACACTTCGCGCAGAGACTACTGGGAGTTGAGGGGTGACTATGTCCTGTTCGTTCTGCAAAGACAAAAATTGTACTCGCGCGTGCCAGGGCGCGCAGGACAAGAAAGATAAGAAAAAGGGAGAGAAGAAGAAGGGTAAGAAGGGCAAAGGGAAGCAGAAAGGAAAGGATAAAGGCAAGGGAGATAAAAAGGACAAGAAACGCAAGAAGGACCGGTGACTCCCCAAAACAACGCTGTGATCGGTATCGCAACCAGGAAGGAACCGCCGATGCCTCTGATGCAGAGCCCTCCCGGCGTCCACACGGTCATCGACGGGCAGCGTTACCTTTACTTTGTCGGCACGGGCTACTTGGGGCTCCAGGGGCACGCCGACGTAATTCGGGCGGCATGTCGGGCGACCGAGCAGTTCGGCATCGGCAGCGCCACCAGCCGGACCGGGTTCGGCAATACGCCGCCGGTACTCGACGTCGAGCGACAGGCGGCCCGTTTCTTCGGGCACGACGACGCCTTTTATTTCGCCTCCGGCTATGCTGGCAACAGCATCCTCGCGCAGGCTTTTTCGGATCGGTTTGACGCGGTCTTCGTCGACGAGTTGTCGCATTATTGCGTCTTCGAGGCGGCGCGGCTCAGCGGTCGGCCGGTCACGCGGTTCGCCCATCGCGATGCGGCGGACCTGGCCGAGCGGCTTCGCGCGGATCTCCCGCCCGGCGGGCGCCCGCTGGTGATGAGCGACGGCGTTTTCGCCGCGCGAGGCTCGATCGCGCCGGCGGCCCACTACCACGACGTGGCGGCCGAATACCCCGGTGCGATCTTGTTGCTCGACGACGCCCACGCGATCGGCGTGTTGGGCGACCACGGGCGGGGAACCTTCGAGCACGCCGGGCTCTTTTCGTGCGGCGTCAATAGCGACGAGCAGACCGACTCCGCCAACGACGGGCGCCCACGCCTGCTCCTCTGCGGCACCTTGAGCAAGGCGATCGGCGGATATGGTGGGATCATTCCCGGGGCACAGTCGTTTATCGACCGGCTCAAGACCGCCTCGGATTACTACGGCGGTGCCAGCGCGCCGGCGATCCCGGTCGCCGCGGCCACAGCCCGGGCTTTGGGAATCGTGTGCGCCGATCCTTCGTTGCGGACGCGATTGTGGGAGAACGTGCGGACGCTGAAGCACGGCCTGTGTGCCATGGGACTGGAAACCGACGACACATCGGTGCCCATCGTCTGTCTCACCATCGGCGATGCCGGCAACATGCAGCGGATCCAACGGGAGTTGATGCAGCGAGGGATCGTCGTGGCGTACATGGCCGCGTACTCCGGACTGAGCCCCGGAGGAGCGTTGCGACTGGCCGTTTTCGCCACGCACACCGACGACATGATCGCCCGGCTGCTTGCCGAGTTGCGGACGGTGGTCTGAAAGCAGCCAATCCGGCCCCCTCAACCCCGCCTCAGGTTGACACGCCGCAGCGGGTGTGTACGCTGATAGTACGGGAAACGAGCCGTGTCGGCCGTTTTATCGGAGCGATTCTCACGGAACGGTGAAGCCATGACGACACAATTCGTTCGCATCGATCTGGCCGACGGCGCGCAAGACTTTCGGCCGATCGCGCTGCAGCCGGGCCTGGCCGCCTTGGACCGGTCTGGCGCCAATGCCAAGAACCTTTCGCGGTGGCTGGGACGCTATGCGAGTGAACCGGTGTGGGAAGACGACACGGTCACGTTTCACATCCGCGACGAAGCTGGGGGACGGTTGGAAAACGTGTACTGCCAACCGGTCACGTCGGCCGATCTCGACGGGCCGCTCCAAGAAGAATTTCAATCGCTGAGGGAGCGCATCCAAAGCGTTCGCCCCGCATCGCGCGATGAACGCAACAGCCACAAGATTCTGACCAACCCGTTCGGCCCGACCACCGCCGAGGGTAAACCGATCGATCCGGGCGGTTGCCTCTTTAAGTATCGGGGGGTACAAGGCGACTGGCGGTTGGTCTGGTGCTGGGGGTTTCAGCGTGGCGAAGGAATCTCCGGCCAGGACGTGATCTGCAAGAGCCGTCAATGCAGCCTCTTGACCCGGCGGGCCCCGAGCTGGCGACAGCCGTGTCCGCGTTGCGGCACCAACTTGCCCGGCGGACGCGTGCCCTGGGGGCGTGTCGCGGCGGTTGCCGCTCTGTTGCTACTGTTGACCGGCGCGGCCGTCTACTACTTGACGCGGCCGACCGCCATTCTCGACGGTCGGGTCATCAGCTTCGCGACCGGCGAGCCGGTGGCCGACGCCCAAGTCAACGTCGAGGGAACCAAGCTGCAGGCCCAAACCGACGCCGACGGCAAGTTCCGCATCGAAGGGCTCCGGGAAGGGTCGGCGGAAATCCAAGTTATCGCCGATGGTTACCGTGATGAACAAGTGGGAAAAGAACTGGTCGCCGCCGAGAAAACCACCGCCAACTTCGCTTTGACCGGCGCCGCGTCGTTGACCGGCCAGGTGCTCTACGCGGCGGGCAGCGAGACCATCCCACTGGCCGAGACCAGCGTTCACGTCGACGGGTACGACAAGCTCGACGCGGTCACCGACGACAAAGGGCAGTTCGCTATCTCCGGGATTCTCCCCGGCGAAGTGACGGTTCATTTCGAGGCCAACGGTTGTATCGCTCAATCGCTCCACGAGGATCTGCCCACCGGCGACGCCGAACCGGTTCGCATCGTGTTGGTCGGCAGCGCAACCCTCACGGGCGAAGTACTCAACGCGGTGGCCAGTCCCCCCAAACCCATCAGCGGCGCGATGGTGCGGATCGCCGGATTCCCCAAAACCATTCAAACCGACGCCGACGGAAAATTTCGACTGCCGGACATTCGCGGCGGCAAGGCCGAAATCGAGGTAACCGCCGCCGGCTTCGCTACGACCAACCTGAGCCAGACTTTAGCTTCGGAGTCGGAAACAAGCATTCGCGTGCTGTTGGCCGGAGGGGGAATTCTCGCCGGCACGGTGACCAATGCCGTCGACCGCCGCCCCGTGGCCGGAGCGCGGGTCGGAGTCGACGTGGCCGGCAGGGAACTCACGGCCATGACCGATGCCGCCGGGCGTTACCAGATTCCCGGTATTCCGGGCGGGACGGTCACGGTCGACGTCTCCGCCGCGGGGTATGGTTCGCGGCAAGCGCAGAAGCAAATCTCGCAAGGTCTCGCGACGCTCGACTTCCCTCTGACTCCGCAAGCCGGGCTCAGCGGTCAGGTCGTCTTCTCGCTCGGCGGCCAGTCGCGGCCGATTGCCGGCGCCACGGTGCGGATCGTCGGGAGTCAACATACCGGGCGCACCGATCGCGAGGGACAGTTCGTTATCCCGAATATTCCGGCCGGCAAGGCGGTGATCGGCGTGGAGGCCGACGGGTTTCTGCCCGTACAGGGCCCCAAGGAGTTGCTCCCCGATATGCCGCCGATGCTCATCACGCTGACCGGAGCGGCCACGCTTTCCGGCACGGCCATCGACACGATCACCCGGCAGCCGATTCCCGGGGCCAGTGTCCGGCTCGATCTGGAAGGCGACCAGCTAACGGCCCAGACCGACACGGAGGGGCAATTCCGCTTCGCGCCGATTCCCGCCCGACGCGCGACGGTCGATGTTGCCGCGTCGGGCTATGCCGCCGGACAGGTCGTCCAGCCGTTGACCGCCGGCGCCGCGACCGTTCAAGTAGCCCTGATGCCCCAAGTAACGATCAGCGGCACGGTGCTCGACGCGGCCGATAACCGACCGCTGGCCGATGCGGTGGTTCGGATCAGCGGTACCGAGCAAAGCGTCCGGACCGACGTCCAGGGCCGTTACCAATTGCCCGGCGTGGCCGCGGGCGACGTCTCGGTGGTCGCCTCGAAGACGGGCTTCGCGTCGTCACTCCAACAACGGCGCGTTCCCCCGGGCGAGGCGATCGATTTTCGTCTCGCGCAAAGTGCCGACCTGGCCATCGAGGTCGTCAACGCGGTAAACAACCTGCCGGTGGCCGACGCCGAAGTCGTGGTCCTCGTGGCCGGCGAAGAGAAGCGGTTGCTGACCGATGCGGCCGGCCGGGTTCGTTTTACGGATCTCGCGCCGGGCGCCGTGACGGCCACCATCACGGCCGACGAATTCTGCGAGGAGGAGATCGTGCGGCAGTTGGTTGTCGGTGATGCGACGCCCGTGCGCACGGTGATGAGCCCCAAACTGCGTCGCGGCGAGGTTCGCGTCGTGCTCACCTGGGGGAGTTATCCTCGCGATCTCGATTGCCATCTTTTCGGACCGCCTCCGGACGATGGTGGGAAGCCCCTGCACATCTGCTACGACCAAAAAGCGGCTGGCAATGTGACCCTCGACACCGACGCCAAGAAGGGGCAAGGCCCGGAAACGATCACCCTTTCGCAGGCCGCGCCGGGAACATACCGGTACATGGTCGAGGACGCCGCGAATGCCGGCAGCCCCACCGCGGCCACCAGCCAGGCGATGGCTCAATCCGGAGCCCTGGTCCGCGTTTACGAAGCCAATCCGGTGCCGCCGATCCAAGCCGATCCCCAGGGCACCGGCACCGTTTGGCACGTATGCGACATCGAAGTCGGACGCGGCGGCAAGGTCAACGTCGTGCCGGTCAACCGGTTCAGCGATCAACTGCCCCGGGAGTAGTGCCACCGAACCAGCGAAGATATCTCAGCTTGCGGCCCTTGGGCCACGGTCTGCCCGGGAGAAATGGGTGCCTGTTCCCCGATTTCTCCAAGAATGGCGAGAAACGACCCGGGAAGGAGAATGAATTGTTCTGACACCTTTTTCGTCTGCGAACAATCAATGTCGGTCAAGTTGTTTCAATGGAGTAATTATGACCATTATCAAGAGTCTGTTTCTGGTGGCCGTTTCAACCATCACCGCACTGAGTGCGATGAATCCCGCGTTGCCAGCGGAAGAAGATGTTCTTGACTACACGCCCTACAACACAAAGCCTTATGACCGAGCTAGGATGCTCGCCAGATTCAACGAGAGAAACAAGGATGGCACATTCAATGCCGTCATGGATCTGGACGTGGAAACGGGTGACATCAAGGGATGGGATTGGGATGCCGGCAAGACAACGAGCAAGGCAATGCCTGATGACATCCGCGCAAGGCAAATAGCCGATATGCGGTTCGGAATGTTCGTTTGTTGGTCTTTTGCAACCTTTGGGGGGCAGGAGTACGTCAAAGGCATAACCGATCCGGAGTTCTTTCGGCCAACCGGATGCGATACGGATCAGTGGTGCGAAGTCGCCAAATCAGCCGGCATGAAATACGTCCTATTCTTGACCAAACACCATGACGGGTTTTGCTTGTGGGATACCAAGACGACGGAATTCAAAGTTACCAATAGCGAGCTGGGCGTGGATGTCTTGGCTAGACTGAAGGCGTCATGTGACAAGTATGGTCTCAAACTGGCGCTCTATTATTCCGAAGGAGATTGGCACTGGGGCGACAGGACCGGGTGGGGAAGACGAGCAGGAGTGGCTGCACTGGCTAACTTGAAGAAGGCCCAGTTGCAGGAACTATGCACGCAATATGGTCCGATCGAATTCTTCTGGATGGACCATCATGCGGGTGATGGAAAGTTGAGTCATGTTGAAACAACGGCATGGATTCATGAGTTTCAACCAGACTGTTTCGTCGGATACAACCATGGTCAGGTGTCCGGCAGATACATGGCAGGTGAAGTTGGAGCGCCGGGAAAACTGGAAAACACGGCAGGTGCGGCTCGGATGAAGCGAACGGCCGCACGAAGAATAGTTGAAAAGGAGCTTGGCCCGAAAACCGCGGAAAACAGGGACAAATGGAACAGAAGGGCCGCGGAACTGGCTAAAACGGTCAAATGGGAAGATGTTGAAGAAAACAATTTGCTGGTTTCAGAATTTACATATCCAATCCTGCCCGCTCACAGTGGAGGAGCAAAATGGTTCTACTCACTTCCCAGGCACGACAATCTGTGCAAATCGGCAGAGTTGCTCTACGCGGATTACCTCGGAGCGTGCAAGTACAACAATATGTTTTCTCTTAGTGTGGCTCCCGACTATGCAGGTGAAATCAGGGCCATTGATGCAAAGACATTGAAACAGATAGGCGATTGGATAAGAGCGGGCAAAAAGCTCTGACCGCCAGCACCGAGGTTTGCTTGTCCCGCCCTACAGCTCGACCACCAACCACCTGTCTACCGAGTGCTTGCCGGCTACTTGCCCCCGATCCAGCGGAGGTCCCTTAGCTTGCGGGCTTTGGGCCACGGTCCGCCGGCCAGCACGACGGACTGGCCGTTGCGGCGAGTGCGAGCCATTGCCACGATGCCGAGTTCTGTCATCGTTTGCCAGCTTTTCGGGGCTTGGGGTGAACGCTCATCCATGGGCACGAGTTCCTCCAGGCCGATCTCCACGGTCTGCCAATCGGTCGACTTGGCAAGAGGCTTGGCCGCGTAGTATCCGCCGCTGGGCATGCCCGGGTAGGCCCCCCAACTGTTCATTGTAAACGTCACGGCAAGCTCACCGCCGCCGGGGTCCAGGACGTCGATGGCCAGCTTGGCACCCTTGGGGCCACGCCACTTCGGGTCCTTGATCTTGCGGGTAACACACTGCCGATGGTGATCGTTGCCAACCTCCAGACGATACCAGTCCTGCCAGGTGTCGAAGTCCGCTTCGATCAGACGCTCGGGCGTATCCGTAGCCACGACCCCCGCCGCCTTGAGGTCCTGAGGGTCAAAATCCACCGCCTCGGAACTAACCAAAAACGTCTCGGGGCAACTACGGCTCCAAACCGTTCCGATGATCTGCTTCTCCAGGGGATAATAGACGTTGGCCATAACCAACAGCGGCGTGTCCGTGCCGATCGCCGGGCACTTTGCCGACCAGGTGTCGCCGCTGCGACTCGTCGTCGCGGTGCGCCAGAAACGGGTCAGCGCATGGGGGTCCACGCTGTAATAGATGTCGACTTTGACGACCCGGTCGGGGTTGTCCGGCCGTAGAGTGGCTTGGGGAACGCCATCTTGGGTTTTCAGAGAAACATGGATCTCCGGCGTCTTCGGGAACGTACCCTCACCTTTGAGAAATACATCGAAGAAGTGCCGGCCGGCGAATTCGGATTCTTTGATGTGCCGGTGATTCAAATGGGGAGAGATGCTGTAGTGGATCGACTTGCCGGGCATCTCCCGCCAGTTGGCATAAAGGTTGTCCAGGTTCCCGTTGAAATCGTTGTGCGGTCCCGTGTAAAGAATGGGGCAGGTAATACGGCGAATCGAATTGATGTCGTCGATCGTCGTGTGATACAGGGGCTCGGGGTTGACCCGGCGACAGGACGAACCGGGACGCTGGCGAAGTTCCTTCGGCGCCGCCGCGGTCCCGCCGCAAGAAGGAACGGCGGCCTTAACCCGCGGGTCGATGCCGGCGGTCATCACCGTCAGCTTCCCGCCCATCGAATGGCCGCCCACGCCTAGACGCTCGGGATCGACCTCCGGCCGCTGCTGGAGGAAGGTCAGCGCGCGTCGCGCGGCCATGACAATGAGAAACCAGTTGTTGTTTCGCGGGCTGACGACCGTATCCAGGGTCTTATCATCCGGCTTAAGCGATCCGTAATGGCTGTTGTGGCCGTCCTGGGTGGCGTCGACCGCTCCCCAGTCGGTGCCGGGGTCGCCCGGCTCCTGGTCCTTCATGGGTTTGCCACCCCAGTTGATGGAGATGGCGGCATAACCGTTGGCGGCGGCCGCTTCCACCATTTCGCTCATCGCTCGCTGTCCGCCGCCGTGCATCAGCAGGATCCCCGGGATCTTCGCGGCATGCTTCGTTGGAAAGGCGTAATAGGCGCCCATGCGCGACTTCTCCCCCTTGAAGGTGCCGACCGTGTAGACGAGCATCCGCACGGTGGCATCGCCCCGCTGCCACTGGCGGACGACCTCAACCTCGAGCGGCTCTCGGGCCGGATCGTAGCCGGCCCAGAGTTCTTCCAGGCTCCGCGGCACCTTGCCGTCGGTGAGCGGTGGAAGGGTATCGGCGCCGAAGACCGGAACGGCGGTCAGTATGCATAGCGTCCATGCGAATAGAAATCGATTCATCGTCTGGGGTTCCTTGTCGCTGGCTTTCGTACGTCTGTTTGTTAACTGTTCTGATACTCAGTAACCGCGCCAATCAACGGGCTTGTTCCCGGGCTCTAGCATATCCGACCGCCGCATTTGACGACACGGACTGCCAAAATGACGGCAGTGGCCCGTGGGGGGTGGCGACAGTCTTTTCGACGCAACCTCTTCTCGCAAAATGCTTTACCGTCTTTTTTGCGTTCTCGCCGAACTCCGGCATGGGTTTTGCTCTTCTCTTTCTGACAGAGTAACCCGTAATAAAACAGGCACATTCCCGCCAGGTGGAAAAAGGGGGACAGGTCCAATTTGCCGGAACGGCCCGGAGGGTGCTTCGCACAAATTGGACCTGTCCCCCTCTTTCCGCGGAAATAGAATAGACGGAACGAGGTGCTACCATGACTTTCAATCGCACGCAGTGGGTCCGCACGGCCCGGCGTCTCCAGGAAGCCATCGGCTATTTCGAGTTGGGCATGGCAGAGCATGCCTTGCGGCAGTTGGAGTCGCTCGACGACTGGGGGCCCTTTGAAGCGGCCGCCGCAATGTTGCGGGCCGAATCTCTGCGCGCGCAGCAGCGGTACGGCGACGCGGCCAAGTCGTTCGAGATTGCCGCCCGATCGCTTCCCGATCCGCATGACCGGCCCGCCTGGCGAGCGCTGAGCCAGTGCCTCCGCCAAATCGGCGATGCCCGCCAAGCCATCGAAAGCCTCGCCATCGCCCGGGGCGCCAAGCTGCCACGTTCGGAGAAACCGGGAAAGTAGCTGGACCGTCGAGAACTCAACCGATGCGGGAGCAAGAATCTTACCGGTTACAGTGCTCCGCCGGGACGTTGGACAGGATGGCACGCTTCATCGAAGCAATCCCTGCTGGTTCCGGGAAAGGCTTCGAGGAGCCGTTGCCGCATATCTTGGTCGTCGGCGAAAACGGTCATCCAAACCGACCAAAAGCCCCGACCGACGGCGCTCTCGACAATCCACTTGCGAACGGACTCGGTGTCCTCCGCAACAAGATCCTGGCGAGCATCGATCGCTATCGTCCAGGCCTTACGGCGATTCTCCCATCGTCGATCCTTCGCCGAGGGATCGTTGGCCGGGGTGCGGTCGAGGCCTGTCAAATCGATGGTACGCTGTGCCAAATCTTTCTGATCGTCGGTCAGATCCGAGTTGACCTTTATCAACCCGCCTTCGGTGTGGATGAAAGCGAGGAACGTATTGTCTCTGTCGGGCCAGAAGTATTCGTCGACTACAACGTCCTCGTCCCCTTTCGTCGAATTGCAGTTGGCACATGCCAAGAGGAAGTTATCCCACTGCAACTCCAGATCCGGGTTTGGGTCTTTCGGCCTGACGTGTTCGACGGCCAGTGATGCCGGCAACCGCGTCCCGCAGTAGGAACAGTAATCTCCGAGTCGATCGATCAAATCTCCGCGGGCGAGCTTGTAATCTGCAAACGTTTTCGGCGTACCATCTTCGTCACACGGTGTCGATCCTCGGACTATCGGTCGCATCTTCACTCCTCGGGCACGCCGGCGGCAGCTCGCTTCATGTTCAAGAAAGCCACGAAAGCGGGATCGTCGCTAAACGGCTCGATTAGTTCGTCAAGTTTTGCCTTGAGCTTTGCGACTTCGTCATCATCCCCTTCCTTGCCCTCTTCAAGTGCGCGATAGTATTCCTTGGCCGCATCGATCATGTCGGCGTGGCGTTTGCTTCGTTGCACTTCATCGAGACCCTGGATGCCCTCGGCGATGTCTTCAATACTCCGGTCCACGAAATCAACGGCTTGTTCGTTGTCCAAGTTGTGTAGCATCACTTCCGGGCTGTCGGGAAGGGACTGGATAATGAATGGAGAGTGTGTGGTGGCAACGAACTGTATCTTGGGAAACGCTCTCATCAGGTCCTCGACCACGCGACGCTGCCACTTGGGGTGTAGATGCAGATCGAGTTCATCGACCAGAACGACACCCGGTGTTTCGAGAGCGGCCCGATCGGCCAGATGTGGATTGAGAGTCGCTGTCCTGATCGCGATGTCGGCAATCATGCCAACCATGCTATGATAGCCGTCGCTGAGCAGATGAAACGGCAACTCCTGGCCCTGGACCGTCACCATCAACTGATCCCGCCGCACTGCAAAGTGGACTCTCGTTGCATCGTCCACACACGTCAAGACGGCGGCGCGGACGGCTTCCAGTACACCGATGGACCGGTCTTCTTGAATGGCACCCATCTCATGTGCTTTGAACCAAGCGAGAACGCGCTTCTCGTCGGATGCGGGACTCAGAGCGTCTCGGTAACCACGCAGTCGAGATCCCGGCTTTTCCGGCGACAAGCGTCGATGGCCGTTCCCCGTCTGCCGCTTCTGGACCCACAATCGCCCCGTTCCATAGTAGGAGACGACCGGCAGAGTGACCGGCTCGCCGTTCTCCACCTGATCGACCATTTCATTGGCAATGCTCTGGATCTCCGAGGCATTTTGCCGAGTGGTTCGGCTCTTCGGGCTATTGAGCCGTCGCTCCCAAGTTGCCATCTCGCCGCCGACGTCACCTTCGCAAGACACTGCCACCGGATACTGCGGTTCCAGCGTGGGAGTGTCTCCAAGCGAATACTGCTTCACGTGGACCTCGTCCTGCCGAAAGGCCCTTGCCTTCCAGGGAAGTTTCAAGTAGAAAGCGCCCACGGCGACCGCGAGGGCATCGAGAATCGCAGTCTTTCCCGTTCCGTTGTCGCCGATAAAGAGGTTGAACCGTTCCGCCAGATCGAATCGTTGCGACTCGAAACAGCGGAAGTTCTCCGCACGGATCCAATCGAGTCTCATGACTAACTCACACTATCGGTTAGGGGCCAACGCCGCCCGATTCTAAACGGATGAACGGAGTCAGACGCTGAATGCTCAGTTGAGGGCTCTTGATAAGCCACTTGCCGGAGCTTCACAAACCGCCCTGTAGAATACCACACTCGCCACCGAAGCGGTAGCCCGACCCCACCCTACGCAAGCCAAAGCGAGCCGAACGCCAGTTCTCCGCCGACGATCGTTGCGCGGACGGTTGGGTTGGTGCTTCCGCCGGGCGAAGTTTCGTCGAGGTCGAATTGCACCAGATTGGCCGGCTGGCCGACTTCCAGGGCGCCCGGCTCGATGCCCAGCAACTCGGCCGGGTTCCCAGAGGCCATGTCGATGGCCGTACTCAGGTCGACTCCGGCAAAGGCCATCACGTTGGCGATGCCGGTGCCGATCGGCAGCGATGCGGCGGCCAGTAATTGGCGCTGTCCGGCGATGACCAGCCGGCCATCGTCGAGGATCTCCAGCGCGCACAGATTCGTGTCGTAACGTCCCGGCGGCAATCCGGCCAGACCCGACATGTCGCTGACCAACAGGCAACGCCCGGGTGTCTTGGCGCGAACGAACGTCTTGACGACCGCCGGCGGCAGGTGATGGCCGTCGACGATCAGACTGGCCGACAGCCGGTCCTCGGCCAGTTGATCCCAAAGGTAGTTGGGATGGCGCGGCAGGCTCTCGTGGGCGCCATTGCCCAGGTGTGTACACAGCCGGGCTCCGGCATCCACGGCCGCGCGGATTTGATCGCCGTCGGCGGCCGTGTGTCCGATGGCTACAACGACACCGCTTTGGACAACTCGGGCGACAAACTCGGCCGAGCCGTCGAACTCAACCGACATGGTCGCCAGGCGGATCCGCCCCCCGGCCGCATCTTGAAGCCGGCCGAACTCGTCCCAATCCGGCCCTCGGCAGTGTTCCCGTGGATGCGCGCCGCGGGGACCGTCTTGGCGGCAGAGGTAGGGCCCTTCGAGATGAACTCCCGCCACGAGCCGAGACGTTTCGGCCGACTGGTCGCACGCCGCGGCGATTGTTGCCAAACTGTGTCGCAGCACGTCGAATCGCTCGGTGGTGACCGTCGGGCAGAACCGCGTGACGCCGAAAGCGGGCATCCGGCTCGCAATATCCGCCGTGCCGTCGACCGTCAATTGGCCGCTGCAAAACTCCTGGCCGCCGTAGCCGTTAACCTGCAGGTCGAACCACCCGGGGGCGATCCACGGCCAGCGGTCGACGTGCTCGGTGTGACCGGAGACGACCTGGATCTGGGAGATCACCGTTTGCGAGATTTCCACCTCGACGGGTCGAGCGGTTCGATAATGCCGGCCGAGTATTCGCATAATTCCTGACAGCTTCATTGCTCAAGAAACGGATCGAGGCCCCCCACCTTGTCGATGGACGACCTCGAATTGCCCCTGGCCTCTTCCCGGCGATCCGGCCCCGGGAGAAAATCTCGTACCCCGACCTCGGTTCGATGGGCCCCGCGAAGGGGGCGGTGAGTTAATAGGTGGAGGTTGAACGACCGGGGCGGAGCACCATGAGCGGCGTCGTCTGGTGCCACCGGAACGGATCGAGACTGTCGTTGGACGTCCAGCCGGGCAA
Organism: uncultured Planctomycetaceae bacterium; assembly: GCA_964444795.1. Lineage (GTDB taxonomy): Bacteria > Planctomycetota > Planctomycetia > Pirellulales > Thermoguttaceae > JABMRP01. The sequence goes on along the minus strand of CAYUIQ010000034.1, from coordinate 17,289 downwards.
GTAGGTCCCGTGGAACGGATCGACGCCGGCCTGCGGGCGACTCTTCGAAAGACCGTACCACTCGCGGGCGGCGATCCGATGATCTCGCTGTTGGGCTCGCAACTCGGCCCGGCGACGCAACGCTACCTTCGGGTCTTCGTAGCGGCGAAGCTCTTGCTCGTAAAACCACATCTCCGGCGTGGGAGTGACGATGCCCGGTGAAACGGACGATCGAAATTGGAGTTCCGTCGGCCCAGCGACCGGTCTCTGTGCCTGAGCCACCGTCGCCGTCGACAACACAATGACCGCGGACGCAAATAACAGCCTCTTCATGGCTTTCTCTCCTGAGGTTCCGGCAACACGCGCACACCTTGCTACACAATACCGAATTCGGTTGCCGGGGCGGTGCGAGATTAGAGAGATTTTGCTGAATATGACGACAATGCCGATCGCGGGGCGCCGATCACCTCGGCGCGTACTCGCACGGGGGGGCTCGTAGAGAGGGGCTTGCAGCGAGGAACTGCTAAGTCAGCGGACCGGGCGGTTCCATGAAGTACCGATAGTCCGCGGCATTCTCGCTGGCCACCACCAGGACGTAGAGACGGCCGTCCATCGAGTTCCACGCGGCCACGGGATACCCGAGGGTATCTTGCATCGGCCTGTCCGGGGGGTATCGCCTAAGATCGGCAACCTTTCGCTTGACCACGTAGAGCGTGGCTTGGGTTCCACGGTAGGTCAGATCGTAAGCCACTCCTTCGCAGCCGAGGAAACCCTCAATGCGCCGCCATCGCGTGCCTTCCAAGGGGAGGACCTCGCGACTGAAGCGATAATCCGTGGGCGGTTCCACGTCGGCAAGCAATTGACCGCCGCCCGATGTATCATGCTGGAAGAACTCGACCGCGTCGCGGAGCACCATGTCCTTGGTGTACTCGATCGGCGGGTCGTCGAACCACCAGATTCCAACGGCCACCAGGAGCGACGCGGTGGTCACCAGGGCGGCCGTCCCGGTCAGCATCCGCCGTCGCGAGAGACGTCGGCCCGCGACGGGCGCCGTCAGATCGGCTGCTTCCTCTTCGACGACTCTTGCCGCGGGTTGTTCGCCCAACCGGGCCAAGAGACGATCGGCCAGTCCTTCGGGAACGTTTACGTCGTGCATCGCTTGACCGATGGCGCCGTCGACTTCCTCCAAGCGATCGCGGAGGCCGGCCAACTCCTCGTGGGCCGCCAACTCCGCGGCCAGCGGGGCCATTGCCGGATCCGCCAGATCGTCGTGGCCCGGGCGACATGCCTCGAGCAACTCGAGGATGCGGGGATCGGGGATGCGACTGTGACTCATCATCATCTCCTTTATCCTCGCTTTTGGGCGGTATCGGGTTTCTGGGGCGATGGCCGGTGGTGATCCGGCTCAAACAATTTCGATCGCAAGTGGGCCTTTGCCCGGGCAAGCCGGCTCATCACCGTGCCGATGGGCACCTCTAATTGCTCGGCGATCTCGATATACGAACACTCCTCGAAGTAAAACATCACCACCACGACGCGAAACGTTTCGGGCAACTCGCCAAGTGCCCGCTGGAGCCGCTCCTTGTCAATGGTATCCCCCACGGGTGGCTGTGCGGGGATGGTGTCCAGGCTCAACTGCAAATTGCCAGCGGGCACAGGCAATTTCTTCTGTGTACTCTTTAGGAACCCATTCCTCAAGACCGAAAATAGCCAGCTTCGTATTTTCCCGGAATCTCGTACTTGTCCCAGCTTTCGCTGAGCCGCCAGGAATACCTGTTGGGTGAGGTCCTCGGCATCATGCACCGAACCGGTCAGCCGGTAGGCGTACCGATACAGGACCTCGTGGTATTCGGCGACCAACTGGGTCAAATCCAGTTCAGGGTGGTCGTCGGGCATAGTTCGGCCTTTTCTTAGAGGCGTCCGACCGCCAACTTATTCCCTGGGGGGACGGAAAACGCGCTTTATTGGAGAATCTTCCAGAAATTGTAATTGCCCGGGAATAAATTAGTAAGTCTTCGTCTCTACATTTGTGACTCACGGCGGGAAAAGGTTCCCCCCGGCCCCCTGTACATGCCTTTTTTGCAAATAGCAAAGGTTGTTACAATGAAGAAGTTTGGAATGTTCCTCGTCCTGGTCAGCGTCAGCATGTTCTGCGTCGGTTGCGGTGGTACGACCAAGACCACGAAGACCACGGAGAAGACCGCGACTGAGAAGACCGAGACTGAGAAGACCGAAACTCCGAAGGCTCCCGAAACTCCGAAGGCCCCCGAATAAGCTTGTTCGGACGCCGTACAACTGGGGGGATGGCTCAGCAATCTGGGGCGTCCCCCTCGTTCTTTTCTTGACGGCCGATTTCGCGCCGTCCAGCCCGAGCGATTGGCCTGTAGCTACGTTCGCCAGAACGTGGGCGTAACCCTCTGGCATCAACCACGTTCTGGCGAACGTAGCTACCTGGCATCACCGACGTTCTGGCCAGAGTAGCGACGAAACGCCGGGCACAAGTGCCGGGGCTTAATGTTCAAGCGGCTATGGCTTCTTCGGGCGGGGGGTTTTGGCCTGTCGCTTGCCTTTCTTGCGACGCTTGCCCCGTTGCTGCCGGGTGGCGTGTTCCACGGTCACGCTGTCGCGACGCTGGCCGACGCTCTCCTGCATCTGCTCGATCCGATCGCGCAGGGCGGCTGCCCGCTCGAATTCCAAGGCGTCGGCGGCGGCCATCATCTCCGCCTCCAGTTCGTTGAGGTATTCTTCGGTGATGTATTGCGACTCGTCCCCGCGCCCCACCGCGGCATTGGCCTGGGCATGAGCGGCCGCCTCGGCCTCGATGCCCGAGCGAACACTCTTGCGAATGGTCTCCGGCGTGATGCCGTGCTTCTTGTTGTAGGCTTCCTGCGTTTTCCGCCGCCGCTTGGTTTCGGTGATCGCCCGATCCATCGAGTTGGTCACCTTGTCGGCATAAAGGATGACCTTGGCGTTGACGTTTCTCGCGGCCCGGCCGATGGTTTGCATGAGCGAAGTTTCGCTCCGCAGGAACCCCTCTTTGTCGGCATCGAGGACGGCCACCATGGAAACCTCGGGCAGATCGAGCCCTTCGCGTAGCAGGTTCACGCCCACCAGCACGTCGAACTCTCCCAGCCGCAAGTCGCGCAGGAGCTCGACCCGTTCAAAGGCGTCCAATTCGCTGTGCAACCATTTGCATCGCACGTCTTGTCGGGAGAAGTAGTCGGCCAGATCCTCGGCCATCCGTTTGGTCAAGGTCGTGACCAGCACCCTTTCGCCCACCGCGGCTCGGACGCGGATCTGCTCCAGCAAATGGGGAACCTGCCCTTGGGCGGGGGCCACGTCGATCACGGGATCCAGTAACCCGGTGGGGCGAATCACCTGCTCAACGATCTCTCCGCCAGTCTGCTCCAGTTCGTAGGGACCCGGGGTGGCCGACACGAAAACGACTTGCTTGATACCCTTCTCCCACTCCTCGAAGCGAAGGGGCCGGTTGTCCAGCGCGGAAGGCAGGCGAAAACCGTGCTCGACCAGCGTGCCCTTTCGGCTGTTGTCGCCGGCGTACATTCCCCGAACCTGCGGCACGCCGACGTGCGATTCGTCGACGAAGAGCAGGTAGTCGTCGGGAAAGAAGTTGAAAAGGGTCTCCGGCGGGCTCCCCGGCGGACGGCCGCTCAAGGGACGGCTGTAGTTCTCGATCCCGGGACAATACCCCATTTCCTGCATCATCTCGATATCGAACCGCGTTCGCGCGCTGAGCCGCTGCGCTTCGAGCAGTTTGCCTTGCGACTTGAACTGTTCGAGCCGCTCGGCCAGTTCCTCCTTGATTTCATCGATGGCCGCCTCAATGCGTTCCTCCGGCAGGACGAAATGCTTGGCCGGATAGATGAACAACTGCTGCTGACGCTCGATCACCTCTCCGGTGGTCGGATCGATGAGCGAGAGTTGCTCGATCTCGTCGCCCCAAAGTTCGACGCGCAGGGCGAACTCCTCGTAGGAGGGCCAAATCTCCACGCAATCGCCGCGGACACGAAATTTCCCCCGCTCAAACGACACGTCGTTGCGCTCGTATTGAACGTCGACCAGTTTGGCAAGCATCCCGTCGCGATCGATGATCTTGCCGACGGCCAGGTCGACCATCATTTCCCGGTAGTCGTCCGGCGATCCCAGCCCGTAAATCGAAGAGACGCTGGCCACGATGATCACGTCGCGGCGAGAAACCAACGCGCTGGTCGAGGCCAGGCGCAGCCGGTCGATCTCCTGGTTGATCGAGGCGTCTTTCTCGATGTAGATGTCGCGCTGGGGAATGTAGGCCTCGGGCTGGTAATAGTCGTAGTAGGAGACGAAGTAGCGGACGGCGTTTCGGGGAAAGAACTCCTTGAATTCGCCGTAGAGTTGGGCGGCCAGGGTCTTGTTGTGCGACATGACCAGGGTCGGACGCTGGACGGCCTGGATCACGTTGGCCATGGTAAACGTCTTGCCCGAACCGGTCACGCCCATCAAGACCTGAGACGGCCGGCCCTCGCGCAGTCCTTCGACCAGCGCCTCGATTGCCTCCGGTTGGTCGCCGGCCGGTTGGAAAGGGCTTTCCAGTTGAAACACGTCGGGGGGCACTCCTAGGGGGCGATCTGCTGGGGGGCAACGGGCTGCTGGGGGGCAACGGGCTTCGTGGCGGGTCTTCTCGTTTTCCCGGAACCGCCGACGAACTCCGCTCGTACTGCATTGTACGGTTTTCGGGCAGGATCCTGTAGGTATGGCGGCTCGTCCCCCCCACGAAAAGATTTCTGGCCCAATTGGTCGAAAACTGCTCTTTTGCAGATTCAGCGAATCGCCTACAACAGACGGACCGTCAGCCGACAAGGAAGTCGGCGGGCAAGTTTGACAGCACTTGCGGCTAGTGCAAGGGAGTGCGGACGGTGAGTTGGATGGATGTTCCCCGGTTGGAGTCGGTGCCCGCACTGGAGTGGGCGATTATGGCAATCCTGGCGATCGGCCTGATCAGCGCGTGGACAACCCGAATCGGCGAGGGATCGCGACATCAAGCGGTCTGCCAACGGGTGTTCTTTGCGTGCCTTGGGACGGTGGGCCTAACGACCATTGGGGCTCTGGGAATGCCACCCCACTGGTGGCTGGCATCGGCCACAACATTCTCGCTCATGGTCATCGCTGTCACGTTCGACTGCCGTCGAGCGGACCGTGCAGCGACGTAGGAGTTCTTCAACGCCGCCGGCGACCCACCCGAGATGGGGGCGCTGGCGGCGTTGAGCTTTTACTTCGGCTGAGGGTGACGTCTATCGGCCACCGTTTTAGGCCGGAAGTCTGGCGGCTTTGGCCACGACTTGACCTGGGCGTCACCATTCTGGAGCTGCGGCTCCCGATGCGCCGACATCGGTAGTGCCGGGGCGTCTGCGCGGTAATGTCGGCGTTCTTTCCCTGGCTTGCCAGAACGGGACAGGAAGACGCGACGAAATGTTCCCAACGGGTCCTCCACGGGATACCCGAGGGATGCCTTCGGTACACGGCGATCCCCCGAAATCACCAGGCCATCTCGTCTGGCCCGGACAATGCAACGGCACTGTAAGTTGTGCCCTTGTAAGGGATTGTGGAGTACCTGCCCGGATGTGGCCTGCCAGGACCTCTGGGAAGATCGGCAAAATCAAAAAAAAGCTTCCCTTCGGCACAATTGCGAACCGAAACCTATAGTCAGGCAGTAGTATCGGACACGAAGGCTGCGCGGAGGGACTGTTACCCTTGAAGGTACGTCCCGACGCCGTTGGCGTCATCAGGGCGTGGACGTCGTTGTTTGATCACGCAGCCTCGGGAGGTGCTCTGAGTGCGAGCCCGCGGAAGCGCGGAGCGATGAAAACCCGCAGATCATCGCGTCGGAGCTTGGGTCTCGACCACGGGTACCGCCCATCGCTGTGCCAAAGATGAAAAGGTGACCCACCAGGGGATTGATCCGAACAGGAGGGTAAGAATGCGAAGTTCGTTGATAGGAATGGTGGTCGCCGTCTCGGCTGCGCTGGCACCGCTTGCCGCGTTTGCCGGTGACCAGGAGGTCGCCCAGCAGATAGCCAGCCAATTCAAGACGGGTGGCCAACTTAAAGACTACAAGATTTGGGTGAAGTACGAGAGCGGCCGAGCGTGGCTGAAAGGCCGCGTGGCGAATCCCGCACAAATGGCGACGGCACTGCAGATTGCCCGTCAAACCCCCGGCGTTCGCGAGACGGTCAACCAGTTGGTCGTCAGTCCGAGCCCGGAAGTCGCGGCGACGCCGGCTCGCGTGCCGCGGGCCGCGACACCGATTGCCCGCCAGCCGCTACAGCAGGTAGCCGGCGCGATGGGTCGTGAGCACCTGCCCCGGACGGCACCAGCAACGCTGGGCGCCGCGCGGGCGGGGCGAACGTATTCGTCTCATCGCATCGCACAAACGGCCTCGTCGCAACCGTTGACACCCCTGCCGGTGCCGACGCAACGAGCGGATCGGGTTCCCACGTCGTACGCTTCCGGCAAGATTCGCCCGGTGGCCGCTGCTTCGGCGCAGATCCCGACTCCGGCACCCAGGGCGCCACAACCGCAGTATCCGGTTGCCGATGCTCCGACGCCGGCGGCCATGGCACCCCAGGCCATGCGGCCGATCCCCGTTCAACCCATGCCGATCTCGTATGCTCAACCTGGTCAGCCGACGCCGGCAGCCGGGGGAGGCCCCATGCCGATGTACGTGGCCGGTACACCCAGCGCTATTCCCGCACGGTACGACCAGCCGCACATGCCGAACTATGCCTGGCCGAGTTACGCGGCCCACCCGAATTACGCCGCACTGACCTACCCCAAGCAGTATTCGCCTACCGCCTGGCCCTATATCGGGCCGTTCTACCCCTATCCGCAAGTGCCGATGGGTTGGCGGAAAGTGACTCTGGAGTGGCATGACGGTTGGTGGCAGCTCGACTTCAAAGACCGATAGAGCAGACCGTTTTCAGCGGCCTCATTGAACACCACGCCTCCGCGGGATTGCATTCTCGCGGGGGCTTTTTGTTGGGTATGACCAGCAGGGGGGCCCGCTATTGAGGGATTGCTCGCGACCCCAGAGGCCGGATTGTTCGGTACAAACGGAAAAACCCGCAAGTTTCGCGCAGCTTGACACGATAAGTAGTGTAGTTCCGTTGTACGCTGCGTCGGTGGGCGGTCCCGCGGCGGTGAGAACGGGATTCGGAATTGAAATCAAACGGCGGGTTGCTGCCGACCCTGGTGGCCGCGCATCTTCAACTGGCGAGGAACCGTTCATGTACGGAAAGACTGCATCCGCTGTCGTGGGCATGCTGGTATTGATTGGCCTTCTATCGGCCACCGGCTGCAATGTTGCGTATGGGCCAAACATCGGCATGCTCGGCTGGCCGATTCCCGTGAGCCCGTATTTCCAGGACCAACAGGAAGACAATTTCTGGAACAAAGAGCGGTACGAGAAGGTTCCGATTTTGGGGCCCATCGTCGGCGGTAGTCCGCCGGTGGCCATGGATCCCCCTTCGGACGATCAGATACTGCGAGCGTTGGAGAAGGCCCGGCCGCTGGAGGGCGGGATCCCCCTGATGCACGAAATCCAACGCGACAATGTTCGGATCGTCAAGGAACTGATCGACGATTCGGTCGATCCCGAACCGCGGGTGGTTCCCCTGGCCGGTCCGGTCCTGCTGCACCACTCCCGCTGGCGTTGCACGGTCTACTTCAGCGAGACGACGCACGTGGGGTGGCCGCTGCCGTACACCACGGTCAACGAAGACGCTCAAGAGGTGATCTACATCGACAAGAGCCATTTCCACATGGTGCCCAATGTCGCCGGCGGCGGGCCCACCAGCAACTACTAGCAGCACGACGGAGTACTGGCCCCATCGGGGTGCAAGAAGATGGGAAACCCAGTGGTCGCCGCACAGCAGCCGGTACCACTGGGTTTTTTGTTGGTCGGGGCCATTTCAAAGAACGGGCGAACCAAATCAACCGTTTCCGCGTTTCCTAACGAACCGGCCTCGCCTGGGCGAGGGAACCATCGAACCTTCTGGGTACGGCGACCATGTGGCAACCCGCGGGATTCCCGAATGCTGCAATACGGCGGGGTCTGGTCGCGGCTTTCTGCGCTGCGCTGATACCGGTAACCTCGTACGCCGATGAAGCCACCGACCAGTACACCGTGGCTGCGGGACACTATGCGCACCAGCGATGGCAAATGGCCGCCGAAGAGTTTGAAACCTTTCTCCGTGATTATCCCCAGCACGAGCTGACCGGCGAGAGCCAATTCTTTCTGGGTGAGGTGCTGCTGCGATTGAACCGCCACGCCGACGCCCGTGCCCATTACCGGCAATACATCGACGCGCACGGCGAGGAACGTCACGCGAGGCTGGCTCGCTTCCGGGCGGGCGAGGCGGCGTATTTTGCCGGCCAGTTGGACGCGGCCAAGGTCGAGTTAGCGCGATTCCTGGCCGATCATCCCGACGATCCGCTGGGCGCCTACGTGTTGCCTTATCTGGGCGACATCGCCCGTAAAGACGGCCAGTGGCAGCCGGCGGTCAACTATTTCCGCCAGGCCTCGGCCCAGTTTCCCGAGGGCGAACTTCGCGACGAGTGCCGCTTTGGATTGGCCCAAGTGCTGGAACTACAAGGCCGGAAGGAAGAGGCTCAACGGTTGTACACCCTGCTGGTGTCGGCGCCGGGTAGCCAGCGCGCCGACGACGCGAGGTTCCATCTCGGGGTGCTCCAATCCAATCAAGGCCGGTACGAAGAGGCGCTGGAAACGCTCAGCGCTTTCGATGCCAAGCCGGACGACAATCCGCGGAAGGCCACGGCGATCTTGGCCCAGGCGGGTGTCCTGATGAAACTCGGCCGCATCAAGGAAGCCAAGACGCGATTTGCCGCCCTCGTAGTCGACGCCGAGGTCGGTATCGACGCAAGGTACTGGCTTGGGGTGATTCAAAAGGAGCAAAAGGATTGGTCCACCGCGGGCAAGACCCTGCTGGAGGCCGCGGCCGACGCCGCCGATCACCCGCTGGAATCAGCGATCCGATTCCACGCCGGCGATGCACTCTTCGGCGCCGGCGATTACCCGGCGGCGGTCGAGCAATTCGATCGAGTGATCGGCTCCGCCGCCGTCGACGATCCCTGGTTCGACGACGCCCATTGGGGGCGCATCCAAGCGGCCCTGGCGTCAAAAGACTACTCGGCGGTCGAACGTCGGGCCGCGACCTTTGGGGAGAAGTTTCCCTCAAGCCCGTTGGGGGCAAAGGTCCAGCGTTTGCTGGCCCGATCGTTCCTCGAACAACAACAGTACGAGCAAGCCGCGTCCGTGCTGCGACCGCTGGCCGAGGCGGCCGCGCCCGATTCCGGCAACGGCGAAGATCGATATCTCCTGGCCTTGGCCATGGAAGGCAGCGGGCAGTACGACGAGGCGCTGGCCGCGTTGGAACCGATTGTGGAAACGGCAGGCGGCCGTCTTCGGGCCGACGCGCTGTTGGCCAAAGGGCGCGTCTTGATGGCTCGGCGCCAGTTCTCCGAGGCAACCGAATCTCTGGCCGACGCACTCGCTCAACAGGGCAAGGGGGAGGCCGGCCAACAGAGCCGGGCCCATCTGATCATCTGCCTGGCGCAAAGCGGAGAACTCCAGCGAGCCCGGCGCGAGTATGCCGCATTTCTGGCCATGCAGCCGGCAAAGGAACTGGCCGTGTCGGTCACCGCGGATCTGGCCGCCGTGGCGCTTGCCACTCGCCAGTGGGAGTGGTCGGCCCAATTGCACGGATGGTTGATTGCCGGGGACCACTCCGCCGAATCGGTCCGCCGTGGCCTGCACGGATTGGCCTGGACTCAGACCCAAAGCGGACAGTTGGAATCGGCGGCCGAAACATTCGATCGGTTGTTGCAGAAGAGCCCACCCGAGCCAATGGCCGCCGAAGCGGCGCTCCGGCGGGGCCGAATCCTCGAACAACTCGACAAGCCTGAGCCGGCGCTGGCCATGTACGAGACGGTCATCAAGTCGAGTCAGCAGACCGACGAATATCCCTACGCCCTGTTGGCGGCGGCCCAATTGCACGACAAACTGGGCAACGACGCCCGGGCGGCTGGACTATTCGAGCAGTTCGCCGACCGGTTTCCCCGACATGAACAGCTCCCGCTCGACCGGGCGCTGTACCAGTGGGCCTGGGTACTCGACCAGTTGGGCCAAGCGGAAGATGCCCACGAGATCTTTCGACGGCTTTACGACGATCACCCGCAAAGCCGCTTCCGGGGCTATGCCGCGTATCGGCTGGCCAGGAACGCTTTCGACGAGCAAGACCTGGGGCAAGCCGAGGCGCTCGTCGGTCAGGCTCTCGCGGCGGATCCCTCCCAGACCGACCTGCAGAGGCTCCTGGAACTTCGCGGCCACATCGCCGCGACACTGGCTCGCCGCGCGGCCCAAGACGGTGACCCGGAAGCGGCCCGGCGCCGATGGGATGAGGTTCGGGAGACGTTTACCATGTTGCTTGTTCGGTGCCCGGAAAGCCCGAAACGCACCGCGGCCGAATTCTGGATCGGCGAATCTCTCTACCGGCAGGGCCGGTACGATGAGGCGGGCCAGCGCTTCGAGCCCTTGATCCCACGCACGAGAGGGCGGACCGAGTCGTGGATGGCGATGATCCCTTTGCGGCGAGCCCAGGTTCTGGCGCACGAGAAGAAATGGGGCGAAGCCCAACTGGTTGCGTCGCGAATCGCCGCGGATTTCCCCGACTTCGCCCAGCAATATGAAGCGGATTACTTGATCGGGCGATGTTTGGCCAGCGCGGCCGATTTTGACGGAGCCCGAGCGGCCTATCGCAAGGTGACCGGTTCGCCCACCGGGGCCGGCACCCAAACGGCCGCCCAGGCACAGTGGATGGTCGGCGAAAGCTACATGCACCAGGAGAACTACGAAGCGGCGATGCGCGCCTATCTCCGCCTGGAATTGCTCTACGCCTATCCCACGTGGCAAGCCTTGGCCCTGCTGCAAGCCGGGAAATGTCACGAACGGCTGGGCGAATGGAACGAAGCTGCCGAATTGTATCGCCGATTGTTGAAAGTCTATCCCGACACGAAGGGTGCCGCGGAAGCCGACCAACGCTTGCACAATCTGCGCCAATTCTCCAGCGCTAGAAGCAGAGAATAGAGTACCGATACCAGAGCCCACCGGCCCGCACGTCGGTGTGCCCGTGCCAGACGCCAAAGGAAGAATCGACATGCAGAGTATACGAAGAAGGACGAAATCGCGTCTCGGGGCGGTGCTCGGGTTCCTCTCGGCGGGCGTGCTGACGGTCGCCGTTTCGGCGCCGATTGCCGTCGGCGCCGAAGGAAGCCCCGAGACGAAACCCGCCACACCCGGCTCCCCATCGGATCGGCCGATTGCCGAAGAAGCGCCCATCGCCACCCGCGATCTGCTCAGTATCGTCGAAGAGGGTGGGCCGCTGATGATCCCTCTGGGCTTCTGTTCGTTTCTTCTGGTCGTCTTCACTCTGGAACGCGCGATCAGCCTTCGCCGCGGCAGGGTGATTCCCGGACCTTTCGTGCGGCGGTTCCTCGAACAGATTCGCAACGGCGAACTGGATCGCCCCAAAGGACTGGCCCTGTGCGAGGGAAACAAGAGCCCCGTGGCTCGCGTCTTTGCCGGAGCGCTCCGTAAATGGGGGCGACCGGCGGTGGAAGTCGAACAGGGAATTATCGATGCCGGCGAACGGGCTACCAACGGGCTGAAGCGCTACTTGCGAATCCTCAACGGCGTGGCAACGGTCAGCCCCTTGCTGGGATTGCTGGGAACCGTCTTCGGCATGATCACCGCCTTCAACGACATCGCGACCGAAGACGCCATGGGCCGTCCCGCGTTGCTGGCCAACGGCATCAGCCAAGCCCTGTTGACCACCGCCGCCGGGCTGTCGGTCGCCATCCCGGCCTTGATCTGCTATCTGTTCTTCGTCAGCCGAGTCGACCGGCTCATCATCGACATCGACGCCCACGGCCAACAGTTGGTCAACGTCATCTCGGCCGAAGAACTGGATGCGAAGACGAAGAGCAAGACCACCGGAAAACAGAAAACGTAAGGGTTCGGTTATGCCGCTGAAAACATCCGCCGACGAACAGGCTTCGTTGAACCTGACGCCGATGATCGACATCCTTTTCTTGCTCATCATCTTCTTTATGGCGGGAACGGAATTTACGAAGATGGAGGAACGCCAAATCGGGCTGAAAGTACCCGAAGTCAGTGGCGCCGAGGCGCTGACCGATCCGCCCGAGCGAAAAGTCGTCAGCGTACACAAAGACGGACACATCACTCTGGGACACACGCCGGTCACTTTGGAGGAACTCAAGGTGGAACTGGTTGCCGGGCGGAGCCAGTATCGCGACTTGGGCGTCATGGTGCGCGGCGACATGCATGTGTTCTGGCAGAAGATGGCCGAGGTCATGACGGTCTGCAAACAGGCCGGAATCCAGGAATTGGCGACCTCCGTCCGGCCGATTCCCCAGGAGATGTGACCGATGGGTGGATTTCGATTCGACCGCCTGCTCGACTTCTTTGCCGGTCCGCAATTCATTTTGTGGACCCTCTGGTCGGGATTGGGCGCGATCACCATCGCCCTGGTCGTCATGATGCTGACGCGATGGGGGAATTCTCGCACCATCCACAAGTGCGTCGTCCTCTCGCTGCTGACCCACCTTCTCCTGGCTGGATATGCTACCACGGTCCGAATCGTGGCCGCCAGCCAGGGCAAACCTGCCGAACCTACCATGCGGATCACCGAGGTCGAGTCGGCGCCAGGCGAACTTCAGTCGCCGGCCGAAGAGTCGGGAGAAGCCGTCGCGGCCGAGCTGCGGAACCCATGGGACCGGCTTGCCGCGAACGATTCGGTCGAGCCGGTCACGGTCGAGCCCAAACGGGCCCCCGCCGGCCATCTCGCACAGTCCGAACGTCGTCACCCGGCCCAGACAACGCGCCTGCCCGCCGATGTTCCCTTGGACTACTTGGCCGTGGCCATGGCGCCTCGGCCGGATCTGGAGATGCCCGTCAACGTGGTGCGGGATTTCAATCCGGGCGTGGGCCGCGGGGTCGAACCGATCCGCGTCAAGGCTCCGCAACGGCTCGACCCGCCGGATGCCGATTTCCCCGACAAGCCGCCCCGACGAGACGATTCCGACCGGCCCGACATGGCGGACCCCGACGTCGCGGAGACTGTGCGGCAACCGTCCCCGGCCGACCAGCCCGGGATGTTGCACGAGTCGCCGCTGCCCGTTCTTCCGGTGGCCGAGACGACCAACACACCCGATCCCCGGCAGTTGCTGGCCAGCTTGTCCGATCGGTTCTCGCAGCCCTCCGACCTGGGACCGGCAAATCTGACTTCGCCCGAGTTGACGCCCGAATTGCCGCTGGAAACCTCGCGGAATCCGCCCGCGGCCGAGAAACCGGTCCCCCCCGTGTATCAGCTTCGCGTCGCTGCCGACCGCGAGAAACAGGCCCATCGGCTGGGGGCCACGGACGAGACCGAAGCGGCCGTTGCGGCTGCCTTGAAGTGGCTGGCCGGAGCGCAGAGCGAAGACGGCCGATGGGATGCCGACGCGTACGGTGCCGGACGCGAAAGCCTCATCGGCGGACGCGATCGCGACCAGGCCGGCGCTTCCGCCGACACGGGTGTCACCGGACTGGCCTTGCTGGCCTTTCTCGCCTCCGGACACACGCACCAGCGGGGCGAATATCGAGAAACCGTTCGTCTGGGAATCAACTACTTGCTCCGCTCGCAGGGCCAAGACGGCAGTCTGGGGGGATCCGCCAAACCGTATGCCTTCATGTATTGCCACGCCATGGCGGCCTTCGCGCTGAGCGAGGCGTTTGCCATGACCCACGAGACGCTGCTGAAAGACCCCGTCACCAAATCGCTGGAATATACGCTCAAAGCCCAGAACGTCTCCTCGGGCGGATGGCGATACGGTCCCGGCGATCCGGGGGATACGAGCCAGCTCGGTTGGCAACTCATGGCGCTGAAAAGCGGCGAGCTGGCCGGAATTCCCATCCCCGATCGTAGCCGCCAGGGGATGATTCGGTTTCTCCGGACTGTTGGATCGGGAAAGCATGGGGGGATAGCGGCCTACCGGCCGGGTGAGAACGCCAGCACCACCATGACCGCCGAAGCGCTGGTTTGCTGGCTATTTCTGGGAATGCCGCCCGATCATCCGGCGGGCGAGGAGGCGGCCGCGTATCTCTTGGCCGATTTGCCCCGAGTCCCACGGTTCCCGAGCTTTGCCGACCCCTCCCAACAGGCCAACCTCTACTATTGGTATTATGCGACTCTGGGGCTATGTCAATTGGGTGGCGAGCCATGGCGGCAATGGAACGCATCGCTCCAAGAGGCCCTCGTATCGACCCAGCGGAAGTCGGGTCATCTGGCCGGTACGTGGGATCCGACGACACGCTGGGGGGGGGCAGGCGGCCGTATCTACTCCACGGCTTTGGCCACGCTGTGCCTCGAAGTCTACTACCGGTTTCTTCCGTTGCACGCCGAGGTGGCGTCAAGCGTGCCGGAACCGCGACCGGCGGAAGAATAGGACCGCGTCGGAGGTCGTTTTGGCCGGGCGTACCCCCCCACCTCGGGCTTTGCGTTTGACAACGCGGTAGCCCCCGTTAAAATTGAGAGTGGAGGGACTTTGTGCGCCCCGAGTCCGCCCGGCACGCTTCCCACGCCGATCATTCCTGGAAACGCCCTGGCGACGAGCGTCGATGCCCCGCTTCGGCGATTCCCCCGGACGGTTGTCCGGTTCACGCAACGAGGATAAGGCCATGTTTTGCCTGTTTGGATTCATCAGCCCGGGACCGCTCGAATTGTGTGTGATCGGGGGCATCATCCTCCTGCTATTCGGCAACCGTTTGCCGAGCGTGATGCGGTCGATGGGACGCGGTATTGTCGAGTTCAAGAAGGGTGTGTCGGGAATTGAGGACGATGTTGACAAGGCCGTCGAGAAGGATCCGGCCAGTCCGCCCAAAGAGTAGGTTCATCCTTTCCCCGGCAAGTTTATCCCCGCAGATCGAAACTGGTTTTCAGAGGTGGCACGATGCACATTCCGCTGGCCTTCGGCTTTTCTCCCGGTCCCATGGAGATGCTGATCATCGCGGCGATCGCCGTGCTGCTTTTCGGCAAACGGTTGCCGGAAGTCGGCCGTTCGTTGGGTAAGGGAATCGTCGAGTTCAAGAAAGGGGTTCGTGGCATCGAAGACGACGTGGACACGGCTTCCTCGGCCTCGTCAGCGTCGTCGTCATCGCCTGGCTACGGCAGCGAAGGCGCCGTCGACGATTCTCAGGAAGCGACCGCCCCGAAATTCGAGCCGCCCAGCGAACCGCAGACCGAAATGTAGCCCCGGGCGCCCCTTGACACACACCGTCCCTCGCCTATCCTGGATAGCAGGATTCTCACCCCCCAGGCCAACGGAGTCAGTGACGCGTTACGGACAACCGATTCATCACGGGCGACTAGCTCAGTTGGTTAGAGCGCTATCCTCACACGGTAGAAGTCACTGGTTCGAGTCCAGTGTCGCCCACTCTTTGGAGCCGTTGTCAGCGATTGACAGCGGCTCCTTTCTCTTGACCTCAAAAGCGTTTGTGCCAACGACGGAGGTGTTTCCTTCGTTGGTATCCGGGGCTGCCGTTTCGACGGGAAGTGACTCCGATTAGGCCGCATTGTTCACGGTTCCACAACCAGGATCGAATACAGTTTCAACTGTGGCAGCATGACGATCGCACGGCCGTCACCCCAGGTAACGGCAAGCGGTTTGCCTTCCGGCTGTTGGGTTATCGACCTCGGCGATTTGGGCAGACGTATCGTGACGGTGAGCGGGCCGACCGGCGGGATCTCGGTAATTCCTTCGGCGGGCGAATTGGCGTGAGGGCCGGAAGTGTTCACGAGATGGATCGTCAGTTTCTCGTTGAGTGTTCGCAGGCTGACGTCGACGTTGTCTGAACCGGCGATGCGAACGATCGGTTCAGAAAGTACCTTCTTAAGGACGCTTGAGAACATGTCGTCGACTGCGTTTATGGTAACGATTGGGGAAGTGTTGTTTTCGGCCGCCGCCCGTTCGGGCTCGAAGAGTTTTGCGGGGCCCGGGCCGATCAGCAGGAGTTGGCCGCCGGCCTTGGCATACGCGGCCAATTCGTTACGAAAGGCGGGTTCCAGATATTCCCAACCCGGCACGATGATCACGGGCCAGTCCGACATGGCCCCCGTCAGATGATGTTCACTGACGATCTGTACGCTGTACTGATCGTGCAGGAGTTTTGTGAGCGCCTGCCGGAGGACGGTGACGCCAGAGCTGCCAGACCAGTGGAAGAGTCGCGGCGAAGCGCGGTAGTGCCCCGCCGTCGAGTAGAGCAGGGCGATCTGCGGCACGGCGACCGATCGATGGCAAAAGGCCTGCCGGTCACGACAGAACTGGGCGACCTCGGCCATCACGTCCATCTCGGACGGGTCGCGGATCGCGCCATCCCGATCCTGCTTGAAGTAGGCCTGATAGCCTCCGCCCAAGGCAAGGACGACCGCCGCTTCCTGCATGAGTTGCACGGCCGGCTTCTGCTTCCGGGTCTTGCGACTGAACGACCAGGACATCAGGTCCCACGGCACCCCTTGATCTTCAAGACACCGTCCGGCGAACCGGGCCGAGTTGACGCTGTTGTCCGGAGAGAAGTCGCCCGAGAGGCCGGCGACGTCCGCCGACACCGGCTCGGGCATGTGATCGCTAAACGCCCAGTTGCTGATGACTTGGAAATTCGGATGAGACGTCTTCAGTTCGTCCACGTAGCGGCGCATATAGCGGCGGAAGCCCTCGCGATGGAAGTCCATCCACTCGTTCCAATACGGCTCCCCTGCTTTGCGGGGCGCCGACTCGGCGCCTGTTTGCTTGCGGAATTCACGGACGGCCACCTCACCGTAATCGGGCGTGGTTCCCCAACAATCACCGTCGACCCAGACGCCGTCGACACCGTACTCGCCGGCCAACTCGCGGAGTTGCGGGATCATCAGTTCGTCGACGTACGGTCCGAAGACGGAGGTCGCCTTGGCGTTGGGCTTGCCGCCTGCGTCGATGGCGGCCCATTCCGGATGCGTGGCGACGGCATGATAGTCCCAGACGCCCGAGTAGTGCATGAACAGGGCGATTCCCCGCTCGCGTGTCACATCGCGCCAGATACGTAGCGGGTCGCCGACGAATCCGGGTGCCGGGTTACCCATCTTCGTCGGGTAACTCGCGTAGCCGCGATGCCCTTTGCAGTCAATCTGGATGTAGTCGGGCTTC
>CAYUIQ010000033.1:0-48591 GCA_964444795.1 uncultured Planctomycetaceae bacterium | reverse complement strand
ATCCTTGCACAGTTTGTATTCGATGCTGTCGGCCAGGGCGATCCAACTGGCCTCGATGATGTTCTCGCTGACTCCGACGGTACCCCAGACGTCGCCGTCGTCGCGGCTCTCGATAACCACGCGGACGCCGGCGGCGGTGGCGGCCTCGGAGTTGATCACCCGCACCTTATAGTCGACCAGATGCATTTGGGCCAGATTGGGGAAGGTGCCGTTGAGCGCCTTTCGCATGGCGGCATCCAGGGCGTTGACCGGGCCGTCGCCCTCGGCCACCTCGTGGCGAATCTCATCGCCGACGCGAATCTTCACCGTCGCCTCGGTTGTGATCTGGCCATCGGCGGCCGTTTCCACGTTCACATGGTAGGCCAACCGCTCGAAATGCGATTGAAACGTGCCGGCACACTTCCTCACCAGCAAATCGAACGACCCCTCGGCCGCCTCGAACTGGTAGCCCGCGTGCTCCATCGACACCACCCGGGCGAGGATCTTCTTCATCACCCGCTTGTCGTGCTGGATCTCTTGCGCGGTCGACTGGGCGACGATATTCGACCGGCCGGACAACTCGCTGACCAGGATGCGACGTTCGTTGCCCACCGCCTCGGGGGAGATGTGTTCATAACTGGCCGAATTCCGCGCGATGCCGCTGACGTGCATGCCGCCCTTATGGGCAAAGGCGCTGGAGCCGACGAACGGCTGGTTCGGCCGGTAGTTCATGTTGACCATCTCGTAGACGTATCGCGATAATTCCGTCAGGTGCTCGGCCGCATTGGGGTTGAGCAGGTCGTAGCCCGTCTGTTTCACCATCAGATTGGCCGCCGCGGAAATCAGATCGGCGTTGCCGCACCGCTCGCCAAACCCGTTGATCGTTCCCTGGATCTGATTGGCACCGGCGGCGACTCCGGCCAGCGTGTTGGCCACGGCTAGGGCACAATCGTTGTGACAGTGGATTCCCACGGGCACGGGCAACTGGGCCACGGCCATCCTGACCGCTTCGCCGATCTCCCCCGGCATGGTTCCGCCGTTGGTATCGCAAAGCGCCACGGCGATGGCGCCGGCTTCGGCAGCCGCCTGTACGGCCCGAAGCGCATACTCGGGATCGGCCTTCCAACCGTCGAAGAAATGCTCGGCATCGAAAATTACCTGCCGCCCACTCTCGCGAAGGAATTGGATACTGTCGGCGATCATGGCCAGATTTTCGTCGACGTCGGTCTGCAGCACCTCGGTCGCCTGGAATCGCGACGTCTTGCCCACCAGCGTGATCACCGCAGCGCCGCTGTCGATGAGCGATTTCAGGCCGGTATCCGTGTGAGCTTCTGTTCCCTTGCGCCGGGTCATGCCGAAGGCGCAGATCCTGGCCCGGGTCAGGGAAAGCTCCTGGACTCGTTGAAAGTACTGGAAATCCTTCTCGTTGGAACCCGGGTATCCGCCCTCGATGTAGTCGAACCCGAGCGTATCGAGCCGCTCGGTCAGCAGCAGCTTATCCTGAAGCGAGAAGCTGATCCCCTCGCCCTGGCTGCCATCGCGAAGGGTTGTATCGTAGACCTGGATCCGACGCATCGTTTACACTCCTGCCAAACCCATTTCTGCCAAACAAAAAACCCTCAGGCCTCGGAAGGCCTCAGGGCTGTCGTTTTCGGTCCGTTGTCGGTCCCGAGCCCTCAAGGCCGCTTCTGCCCAATAATCACCACGCCGACAACGGAGCGAACGTCTCGGGCGCGGTGGTCTATCGGGTTGGCGGCCGGGGGGGTCATGGTCCGACTTCCCATCGTGGGGCGGTTAGCCGTAATCTCGCGGGTAGCTACGGTCGCCAGACCGTGGGCTCCACGTTTCCCACCGTCCGGCGACGGTAGCTACAGACGGCAGCTACAGGTAAGAGTACGATGATTCGCCAACCGAGTCAACCGCCAGGAACTGCCCGGACTACGCACTTTCGGCAGCCAAATCGTCTTCCTCCTCCTCTTCTAGATCCTCGTCTTCGTCTTCGTACTCCTCTCCTTCCTCGTCGTACTCGTCCTCTTCTTCCTCATACTCTTCGTCCTCGTCCGCTTCGTCTTCTTCTTCCTCTTCCCACTCTTCTTCGTCCTCTTCCTCTTCTTCGTCCTCGGCCTCATCCCAGGGGGGGGCTCGTCGGAGACATCCTCGTCGTAGTCCTCGTCCTCCTCTTCGTCTTCTTCCTCGGCGTCGGCGAATTTCAGGGGTACTCTTGTGGGGGTTGTCGATTTACCCGGCAAGCTGCTTTCGACCGCTTCGTTCCAGGGTGCGGTCGGTTCGCTCGGTGGCTCGGGCAGGATCGTGTTGGAGCGACGTTTGGGCGCCGCGGCCTCGGCGTCAGCGGGCGACGACGAGGACGAACCGCACATCTGCTCCCACTGGCCCAAGTCGAGCAATATCTCACGGGCTTGGGAGCCGTTATACTCGCCGACGATCCCGTCCTCGGCCATGTAGTCGATCAGCCGTGCCGCCCGGCCATATCCGATACCCAGCGAGCGCTGCAATAGAGAGACGCTTCCTCGACCCTCGCGGATGACCAGATCGATGGCTCCTTCGTACAGTTCGTCGCGACGGCGCAATTGCGGAGCGGCTGCCTCTTCCTTGTCGTCCGTCTTGAGCTGCACCAATTCCTTGACGAACTGCGGCTTCGTGCGGCCGACGAAATCGACCACCCGCGAGATCTCGTCGTCGGAAATAAACGTTCCTTGCCCGCGCAACAGCGTACTGGTGCCGGGCCAGAGGAAGAGCATGTCGCCGTTGCCGAGCAGTTTGTCGGCTCCCATCTCGTCCAACACGACGCGGCTGTCGGTTCGGCTGGCCACCTGGAAGGCGATTCGTGCCGGCAGGTTCGACTTGATCAGCCCGGTGATGACGTCGACGGTCGGCTTCTGCGTGGCCAACACCAGATGGATACCGACCGCCCGGCTCTTTTGCGCCAGGCGGATGATGTGCGACTCGACTTCCTTGGCCGAAGTCATCATCAGATCGGCCAACTCGTCGGCCACGATCACCACGAAGGGCATCTGCCGGGGGATCTTGGCCCGTTCTTCGTCGTCGACCGGATCGATCCGCTGCATCAACTCTTCCTCGCTGAGTTGATTGTAGCTGCTGATGTGGCGTACGCCGGCCCGGGCCAGAAGCGAATAGCGCTCCTCCATTTTCTCCACGGCCCAGCCGAGGATGGCTTCGGCCTTGCGCATGTCGGTGACCACCGGGTGCATCAGATGGGGGATTTTCTTGTACGGACTCAGCTCGACCATCTTGGGATCGATCAACAGCATCTTCACTTCGTCGGGACGCCGGCTCATCAACATCGAGACGATAATCGAGTTCAGACACACGCTCTTGCCCGTGCCCGTGCGTCCGGCGATCAGCAGATGGGGCATCGACGCCAGGTCGACGACGGTGGAGTTGCCGGCCACGTCCTTGCCCAGATAAACGGGGATGTTCATCCGCTGGGCCCTGCCGTTGGCCTCTTCGATCGTCTCGCGGAGCCGCACCAACTGGCGCTGGCGATTGGGTACCTCGACCCCCACGGTGTTCTTGCCGGGAATCGGCGCGACGATACGCACGCTCGGCACGCGCAGCGCGATGGCCAGATCGTCGGCCAGCGAGGTGATCTTCGCCAGCCGCAACCCGGCCTCCAATTCGATCTCGAATTGGGCAATCACCGGGCCGGTCTGGATCTCGACCACTTTGACGTTGAAACCGAAGTTGGAGAATGTCTTCTCCAGGATCTTCGCCTTGCGGCGGACGTCCTTCTCGTGCTCCTCGTAGCAAATGTCCTCGCTTTGCAGCAGCAGATCCATCCCGGGCAACTCGTACTCGGCCGCTTCGGCGCTGCTGGCCGCCTCGATCTCCTCAATGACCTCCTGCCGCTGGCTCTTGTTCGGTTTGCGGATCCGCAGCGGCCGGGCCGGAGCTTCCTCGTCGGCCGAATCCGATTCGGCTTCCTCCTCGTCCTCGTCTTCTTCTTCCTCCAACTCTTCCATTTCGGCGTCCGGTTGTCCGGCAAAACGGATGGGAGCGGGCTCCTCCTCCTCTTCTTCCCACTCGTCAAGGTCCGATGCTTTCGTCTTCGCCTTGGTCTTGGCCTTGGCCTTGGTTTTGTCGGCGTAGGCCACGGCCACGCGTTTGATACCATGCCCCAT
The DNA here is from genome assembly GCA_964444795.1 of uncultured Planctomycetaceae bacterium. GTDB lineage: Bacteria > Planctomycetota > Planctomycetia > Pirellulales > Thermoguttaceae > JABMRP01. The sequence goes on along the minus strand of CAYUIQ010000033.1, from coordinate 44,452 downwards.
CCCCTTGGCGGGCATACCCAGCGACCAGGCCAGGGCGCGGACGACGTAGTAATCGGTACACAGCAGCAGCCCGCCGAGAATGGTGCTGATGGCCAGGATGTAGGCCCCGACGGCGGCAAAGTTGGGTTCCAACAGCCCGCGCCCCGCGGCCCCCAGATAGCCACCCGGACCGATAGCGGGCCCCGGCGCGAGTTGCGGCAGCGTCATGGCGATCAGCGTGGTCAGCCCGGCCAGCGAAAGCAACCAACCGGCGGCCCGCAGCAGGGGATCGCCGATCTTGCGGCGTGCCAAGAGCACGGCGTCGAAGACGATCAACGAGACCACAATGTAGTAGGCCCCGGCCCCGAAAGCCTCCAGCAGTGTGCTGCTGACCATGGCCCCGGAGCGGCCGCAGAGATTGAGCGTCTCGGCCCGCTCGGGGTAAACGAGTTTGCTGGGCGGATCGGCCGGATCGTAGCTGACCAGTGCGGCGGCAAGAAAGACGGTCAGCCCGAGCAGGGCCAAGGCCACCACGTCGAGCTTGAGGCTTCGTTCTTCGGGCATGGACGCCGGCAACATCGGGGTGAAGCTGCGGTGGCAAGCGTCACGGCAGCGGGGTCGATCCGGGCGCGTCCTTGCCCAAGCGAAGTCCTGGTGATTCGTCTTAAGTATCGACACCCATTGCGGTTCCCGGCCAGTATGCCCCCACGTGCCCGAGCCGTTTGCCAAGAAGTCCCGATGCGAAAGACCGCTTCGCAGCGCACAACCGTCAGCACACACGCCACCCCCGCACGATCGGCTGGTGGTAGGCGGAATAATCGGTAGATTCGCACCGCTGCGGGGGCGCGAAGCGTGCGATCGTGCGTTACGACGCGGAAGCGTCGTCACGAGAGGCAAACAAAAAACCCCGCCGGTTGAAGCCAGCGGGGTGGTGAGATTCGAGTGAGGTCAGAGCGTTATGCCCGTCTGCGGCGTCGCCAGCCATACGAGCCCAGCCCGATCAGGGCGAGCAGCCCAAGCGCGAAGGTGGAGGGCTCGGGGACGCCCGGCGCGGCGATGGCGGCGTTCACGAAGTTGAGCTGTCCCCAGCCCCAGCCGCCGTCGTCGTTCTCGTACATTTGCAGCTTGTACGTCGCGCCCAGGTCCACGCCCAGGGCGGTCAGATCCGCGGCGGTCAGGTCATACGTATCCGTGCCGCCATTGCCCTGGTTGAAGAGCACGGCGTCATACTCCCCCGTCGCCACGTTGAGGAAGGCCAGTCCTTTCTGGCCGGTGGAGTTGGAGTTGCCACCGTTATAGGCGAGAACGGCCGCCGGGTCGGGGAACTGCATTCCGGCGTTGTTCTGATCGCCGGCGCCGCCGGAACTTCCGACTTGCATGACGTTCGTGCCGTCCAGCGTGTCGCCGGTGAAGACGAACTCGGGCGACTCGACCAGCATCGTCACGTGGGCGCCGTCATGGGCGCGGCCGCCTCCGGCGTTGGCCGGGCCCATGCCGCCGCCGTCGCCGCCGGTGAAATTCACGCCGCCGTTGAGGAGCGTCCAGTCCAGCAGATCGGCGCTGGGCCAGAAATCCCACATGCCGAATGGAGGCGGGGGCTCGGTGTAGTTGAAGTCGACGTTGTCGAACACGGCCGTGCTCAACGCGCCGTCATTGTGGCTGGTGACGGACAGCCCAAGGTAGATGTCGGCCGGCATGTTGGTGGTATGCGAATGCGCCCCCTGCCAAATGCCCGGGCTGCCGCCGTCGTCGGGCGCCCATTTGGCCGTGAAGTCGTTTCCGGAACGGTCGAGCATGAGCCAGTACGGCTGTCCGCTGCTGTTCGGCGAGCCGGCAAGCCGGGTGAAGTGCCCCGACCCGCCGCCAGCGCTGTCGCGCCACTGGTGGGAAATTCCTTGGCCGATCGTGCCGTCCGTGTGGTTGTGGACCGAACCCGCGGTCAGGTCGACCCGGGCCATGATGCCCGCCTTGGCCCAGGTATTGGTGTCCTGCTGAGAGACCAGCCGGGCAATCGCCGTGAAGTCGCCGCTGACCTTCACGTCGTCGTAAGCATAGTGAAAGTTGTCCGAATTGCCCCAGATGTCGTTGCCGCCACCAATGACGTTGATTGGCCCGGGAAGAGTCCCCGACGAACTGCCCGCCTGCCCAGGCGTGCCGATGTCCGTGGACACAAAGGCGGCCAGCGCCGACGGTCCGGCGGCGAGCAACATTCCGACGGCAATCAATGCTATAATTCTCTCTTGCCTTCTCATCAGATGCATCCTACGGGTGATAAGGTGGATGGATAGGACCCTCAAATCTCGACCGAGACATACGGGGCGGGGATTTGTCCGTCAATTCGGAATTCCGCCGATCCTTGAGATGTGATCGTGAGCCGTCAGCATCCCGATACAACTCACAAAAACCACTATAACTACCTGCTTTCCGCTGTCAAGGAAATTGTCCAGGATTCAGAGAATCACCCAAAACTCCACCCTTGTGGTGGAATTAAGTTCACCCGGAGGGGGCGTGGGGCGAGAGGAACCGAACGATGGGCCTCCGAGCCCATCGCAGGTGGCTGGGGTCGGACGGCGAGGAACGGGCATGGCGCCCACCGGATCGCCTGCAACTGGGGGCTCTTCGCTCGTTCCTCGCGACTCGACCCCAGCCACCCGGTCTCCCACGGTCTGGCGACCGCGGCTACTACCCCGGCTGGGGCCAGGTGGGGTCGAGGAAGCGGCCGTTTTCGCTGATCAGTTCGCCGTCGGCGTGTACTTTGCCACCCTGGCGAAGGTCGCAGACCATGTCCCAGTGCAGGCCCGACTCGTTGGTCCCGCCCGTCTCGGGATAGGCGGTGCCCACGGCCGCGTGGAAGGTGCCGCCGATCTTCTCGTCGAACAGCGTGTTCTTCGTATACTGCGCGATCGAGTAGTTGGTGCCCAGGGCGATTTCCCCCAACACCCGAGCGCCCGGGTCCTGATCGAGCATGGCCAGCAGGAACTCCTCGCCTCGCTCGGCGGTGGCGTCGACGACACGGCCTTCCTTGAAGGTGAGCCGGATACCCTCGGCCTCGCGTCCGCCATGCACGGCCGGGAAACTGTAGCAGACGACGCCCTCGGTGGCCGTTTCGATCGGGGCGGTGAAGACCTCGCCGTCGGGGAAATTTTCGTGCCCGTCGCAGTTGATCCAGGTTCGCTCTTCGCAGCCGATGGTCAGATCAGTTCCTTGGGGTGTGGTAAAACGAACCTCGCAAACGCCGTTGAGATAGTCGACCACCCGCTGCTGACGCTGGCTGATCTCCATCCACGCGGCGGCCGGATCGTCCAGATGCAACAGCCCGGCCTCGAAGACGAACCGCTCGTAGGCAGCCAACGACATCCGCGCGTCCTGGGCGGCGGCGTGACAGGGAAACTGGGTGCCGCTCCACCGCAGTTCGCCCCCCGCGGCCCGTTCGAGAAACCGGTTTATGAACGGTTTTCGGGCTTGGCTGACCGTGGCCTGGCGCACCGGATCGGTGCCGGAGAGGGCCTTGGTGTTGTCTTGCCCCCAGAGACTGATCGAAACGTCGATCGCCTCGACTAGTTGCATGTCCAACGGATTGAGGTACCGGAGTTGCTCTTCGGTGGCCGTTTCCAGCTTGATCTCGGCGCATTCATCCGGAGTCATGCTGAGATGGGGATGGCCGCCGGCCTTTAAGACGGCACGGTACAAGGCCACCAACAACGGACGGCCCACCATGGGCCCGGCCAGACGGACCAGATCGCCAGGCCGCACGGCGGTGGAGTAATGAACCAAGACATGAGCCAGTTTATCGATTCGCGGATCGTTCATAACGAAGAGTACTCCCCGGGGTCTTCCAAGGGTGATTTGCGTGCCTGCCAGGGGCTGGTGCCCCGCGGCGGGTCGAACTGACCGAAGGTGATAGCGAAAATCGGCCCGTTTGGCAAGGTCCGTGTGATGCCGTGAACTTCTCGTTTCCGCGCTTGGAGTGGAGATACAGGCCGGGGATGGCTTGTGTTGTCGGATCGGAACCCGCAGTGAGGCAGAAAGTTACGGAGAATCGTTAGCAAGTGGCTCGTAGTCTTGTACGATGGCCCTCCGAGGCCGTCGACAGCCCTTGATCGACGGGCTCCATCGTACCATCCCGGATCGACGGCCTCGGAGGGCCATCGTACGGTTCGATGTTGCCGTGGTGGGCCGGATCGGCTACAGATGAGGGCAAGCTGACCAGGGCACCCAAAATAACAAACTCGAAATGGCCACCAGTTCGCATCAATCGCCGCCGCAACCGCTGATCGACCGGCTCGACGATTGGGGGCTGGCCAACCCCGCACAAGTACGTCGCGTGGCCGGGCGCGTGCGACGGCTGGCCCGCGAACTGCCCCCCTTCGAGTCGGTCTGGGTCGACGCTCTGGCACAAGCCCGAATTCTTACGCCCTACCAGGCGGCCCGGATCAATGCCGGCGGGGGCGCTGCCCTGCGGGTCGGACCCTATCTGATCCGCGACGTCGTGCGTCGAGCCGGGTTTGCCACAACCTATCGGGCACGCCACGCGGACCAGGCGGGCGAAGACATCCGCTTGACCGTTGCCCCGTTGGAAGACATCGCGGCGGAGGCGGCCGTGGGGCAACTTTCCGATCTCGCCGCCATGGCCGAGCGGCTCTCGGGCGAGAACCTGGCACCGATTACCGATTGCGGCCTCGACGGCGACCGGCTTTGGGCTCGGTGCCGATGGATCACCGGGAAGACGGCCCGGCAATGGCTCATCGAAAACGGCCGCCTTCCCCCCGAAGCCGTGCTGGAGATCGCGCGCCAAATGGTCACCGGACTGGTACTCCTGGAACGGGAAGAAACATGTCACGGCGACGTGTGTACGGAACAACTGCTGCTGACCGGCGACGGCCGGGCAATCCTCGCCGAACCGGGGCTGCGGCCGGTGCTACGCGGCGAGGAAGGGCTGGCCCACGCCGATTTGCAGCCCGAGGCCTACGACTATCTGGCCCCCGAACGGATCGCTCAGGCAGCGCCGGCCGACACCGCGGGCGACATCTACGCCTGCGGGGGCGTCTGGTGGCATCTCCTGACGGGCCGGCCACCGATACCCGGCGGCGACAGTCTCGCCAAGCTTCGCGGCGCGGGGACGATCGAGTTTCCCGATCTTCGAGAGTTGGCCCCGGAGACTCCCGCGCGGCTTGCCAAGGCGGTGGGAGCTTGCTTGCAGCGGGATCCCCGCCAGCGGCCCGCATCGCTGGCCCGGTTGGCCAAGACCTTGGGCCCGCCGACCCACGCCGGTCGCACTCTGCTGGCCAAGTGCATGCGACACCCACACCGGATTCCCGCCCGACTGCCTTCGGCCCGCCAGGCGGCACCCGCGTCGAACACATCGGCGGCGTGGACGGCGGTTCTGGTGGCCGTCGTCATGGGCATTGCCGTGGCATGCTGGCCGTGGATCGATCGGCAATTCTCGCGCATCGTTTCGGTGCCCCGGGACCGATCGCCGACGGCTGTCGAGACAGAACCGGAGTTGCCACCGGCGGAGGAGCGTTCGGATATTCCGCCCGGCGACACACGTCCGGTACCTGCGGACGTGCTCGAGTTGCCCAGCGAAGGAGCGTCGATTATGCCGCGGCTGACGCTTCGGCCGGGACAGTGTGTCCGTGGCCGGTCGGGGCAACGTCCACTGCTGCGGGTACCGCCTTCAGGATTGGTGATCGACACCAACGACGTGCGATGGGAGGACATCGATTTTCGCCTGGAATCTTCCGACGGGTCGGCTCCTGGCGCGTTGATCGATTTGCGGGCGACCGGGGTCGAGTTTCAGCGATGTACGTTTTCCACCATATCCGCCGATTCAGGCCTGCCCGCGGCCATCCGCTGGACCTATCCTCGCCAACCGCAAGCTGCTCCACGGCAACTGTCCGACGGCACCGTTCGGCTGACCGACTGTGTGTTTCGCGACGTGGGCTCGGGTTTGGATTGTCATACGGCCGGGCCATTGGCCGTGGAGGTGGTCAACACGCTCTACTTGGGCACCGGGCCGTTGATCGGGCTGGACCACGCGCCCGAGTTCGACGAGCCGGTTGTTTTGCGGCTTTCCCATTGCACCCTTCGAGGGCCGGGCGCTTTGGCCGAATGCCGCGAGGGGCAACGAACCGACGCTCCGGGCGAGATCGAGGTGCGGGCGATCGGTTGCGTGTTTGCCTTGCCCGATACTTCGGCCCTGCTGGTGTTCACCGGCGCCGAGCATCCCCAGCGGCTATTGGACCGGTTCCATTGGGAGGGCGAGGGTTCGCTGCTTGCGCCCGGCGCCGCGGTGGCACAATGGCTCAATCTGGCCGGCGCCACCGGGCTGGACGATGCGTCGGTCGACATTTCCGGGCTGGTGCGTGGCGAGGTGGAATTTGCCGGCGGGCCTCTCGAGGGACCGCAATCCAGCCGGCTCACCGGCCAGTGGCAGGCTCCGCTCCACTCGACCGAACGGCCGGGGATCGATCCGGCCAAGCTGCCCTGGCCCGAGCGGCCGGAACCCCCTGGGCCGTCGCCCCGATGAAACCGGAATAGATGTCAAAACAAGAAGTTGACATCGCCCGAGGGTGACCTATAGTTTCGATGGACCACTGCCCCCGTGTTCACGGCGGGACGGTCCCCACTTTTCCCGATTCCTTTCAACTCTCTTTTGGTAGACGCAACGATGTGTTGGCTACTCAATATATTCACCGACGAGGATGGTGCGACGGCGGTGGAATACGCCGTGATGCTGGCGTTGGTCTTGATGGCCGTCATCGGTGCGGTCGGAGCGATGGGCTCGGATGCGGGCGGCTTGTGGGGTGACATTGACAGCGACTTGGCGTCAACGCCCTTCGGCAGCGGCACTCCGCAGATCGACTGAGTTCCGGTCAACCGTACTCTAATCAGCATTGCCTCAGCCAAACGTCCCCGCTAATCCGCCCGTTTGCGGACGAACGTTTCGTAGTAGAGCAGACCCGCCAAGGTCTTGCCGTCTTCGATGCGCCCGTCGCGGGCCATTGCCAGGGCTTCCTTCCACGGTGTATTTCGAACGACGATCTGCTCGCCTTCTTCCAAGGCCGTCGGTCCGGGCGAAAGACCGGTGGCCAGGTAAAGGACCATCCGTTCGTCCAGAATACCCGGCGACGTGAAAAAGGTCGTCAGCAACTCCACCCGGGCCGCCCGATATCCGGTCTCTTCGGTCAACTCCCGAGCGGCCGTCTCCAGGGGCGATTCACCCGGTTCGATCGTTCCGGCGGGAAGTTCCAGCAGCGTGTCGTCCACGGCGACGCGATAGTTCTCGATCAGGCAGACTCGTCCATCTTCGAGTATCGGCAGGATCGCCACCGCTCCCGGGTGCCGAATAATCTCTCGCCGCAGCGTCCGCCCCGCGGGGGTTTGCTGGTGGACGTGGACCACGCGAAATCGCTTGCCGGAGAAAAGTACGTCCGATTCGCTCATCGTCGACCGCGCCTCCTGGATGTCTTGGGTGACGGACCTACCCTCAACGATACCGTCCGCGGGTGTCCCCGCCAAGGCGAGTTCACGGTCGACCGGGAGCGGATTATCCGGATAAACCGAACATCCCGGCATGTTGCCAAATCGCATCATGGCACGAGAGCTTCTTGCTGGGTGTCCGGTGGTAACCTAAGGTTTCTTTGCACTGAAGTCGGTTCTCGCGGCCATGGTACGTCTGTTGAGAGATAACGAGCGAGTATGTCGAGTCCCACCGCAACCAGCCTCCCGGTCGAGACGGTTCCCAGCGCCGGCGTTTCGTCAACGATCGCCGAGACTGTGGAACAGCTTCGGCATTGGTTCGGCCGGGAGTTCAGCCTGCTCGATGGCTGTTCCGGCGATCTGCTGCACTTCGCAGCCGAGGGCCGGAGTGACTGTGGGGAGCATGACTGGGGTGCCCGGGGCGAAGCGTGTCGCGAGGTTTCCCGACGAGGCCAGCCCGAGTTCATCGACGAACAGGGGCCGTTCCTGCTGCTGGCACTGCCGATCGAGGACAGCCAAGGGTCGCCACGGGTGGCCTTAGCGCCCTTTCTATCGCGCGAAGTGCGTGGGGGGACGACGCTGAACGAGGATTCCGCTTGCGGCGCGAGTCTGCTGGGCATAACGCCGGCCGAAGCGAGCCGTTGGGCCACCGAACAGACGGTCTGGTCGCCCGAGACGCTGCTGCAAATGAGCGAAGTGGTACGGGCCGAGTTTGCCTCGCGGGCGCGGATCGGGAAGTTGCAGGAGGAAGACGAACGCATCTCCGATCACCTCTCGACGACCTACGAAGAGATCAGCCTGCTGCACCGGCTCGCGCAGAATCTCAAACTCTCTCGTAGCGACGAAGATCTGGGCCGAATCGCCTTGGAGTGGCTGCACGAAGTCGTACCCGCCCAAAGCGTGGCGATCCAATTGGTGCCCCTTGCTGATTCCGACGACGCATCCGGCCCCGGAACGCGCACCGCGCCGGTCCTGCTGCAGCACGGTCCGCGTCCTATCGAGGCGAGTCTGTTTGACCCACTGATCGCTCACCTGGGCGTTGGAGCGTCGAGCCGTCCGCTAGTGGCCAACCATCCGATCACCGGCGCCGAGTCCTGGCCGTTTGAGACCATTGGCCAACTGATTGTCACGCCGTTGGCCGAGGGAGAGAACCTGTTCGGATGGCTGGCCGCGCTGAACCACGTCGACGAGGGAGGCGAGTTTGGCACGGTCGAGGCGAGTCTCCTCGGTTCCGTGGGCGCCATCCTCGGGATTCACAGCGGCAATATCGAACTCTATCGCCAGCAATCCGAGCTGTTGGCCGGCGTGATCGGCGCGTTGAGTTCGGCGATCGACGCCAAGGATCCGTATACCTGCGGCCACAGCGACCGGGTCGCCCGAATCGCCGTCCGTCTGGCCCGGGAACTGGAGATGGACCCGAAAGCGATCGATACGATCCACCTGTGCGGCATGCTGCACGACATCGGCAAGATCGGCATCAGCGACAACGTGCTCCGCAAGCCGGACGGTTTGACGGAGGCCGAGTTTGAGCACATCATGACGCACCCCGAGTTGGGCCACAAGATTCTCGTCGACTTGAAGAAGCTCGACGGCGTCTTGCCGGCCGTGTTGCACCACCACGAGTCGTGGGACGGCAGCGGGTATCCTGCAGGGTTGGCCGGCGAGGAAATTCCGATAGCCGCGCGGATCGTGGCCGTGGCCGATTCATTCGACGCCATGGGCAGCGACCGCCCCTATCGAAAATGCATGCCCGACGAAAAAATCGACGCGATCTTCCGCTCCGGGGCCGGCAGTCAATGGGATCCGCGGGTCGTCGACGCCTTCTTCCGCGGCCGCGACGACATCCGGGCCATCGCCGCACGTCAGGACGAGACGGTTCCTCAACAGGTCGAGTGAAACAGCCCGCCCACCGCTTCCGTTTCACATAACCGATTGTAGACCTCGACCGCTTCTTCGGTGGGCAGCCGATGCACGGCGACGTCCTTGTCGGCCAGCACCCGCAGCGTCTCGGGACACACGCCCATTCTCAGGGAATTTCCCCGCCGACCCCCCTATCCAGCAGGGGACAAACCGAGGCAACGTCGTATTCGGCCAGTATTTCGACCATTTTGTGGCCGTAAACCCAAGCGGACAGACGCTGGCCGTTATATGATTGAGCCAGTCGAGCCCTGATAACTACGCAAACCAACCGCGCCGCGCGGCGCGCGAGATGAACGACTTCCTGGGAGGCCGCCGATGGACGTTCTGTTCGCAATCGCGGGCGTGCTGTTGGTGGTCATGTTGGTCGGTCACGGGATGTGGTTGGTCGTCGCTGCCGTGTTTCGGGCCATGCGAGAAAGCGGCGCCGAGCATACGTCGGGACACGTGCCCTGTGTCTACTGCGATCGTTTGACACCGGAGTCGGTCGACCGGTGTCGCTGGTGCGGGCGGAATCGTCGCGGTCTGAAGGCGGCCGAGTTGGCCGATCTGCAAGCGACCGCCCGCCAATTGAAACGATTCCGCGCGGCCAAGATTCTCGATCCGGTAGTGGCGGCCCGGCTCTTGGATCGGGTACACGAGTACCGCCAGCGTCTGTTGGGGCGCGGCGCCAGTCCCGCCGCACAACCGGAGCCCGTGATATCTCCGCCGAAGCAGCCCGAGGTTGCCGCTCCCGTGCCGGACAAGTCGGGCGAGGAACGTCCGATCATCCTTGCTCCCGTGCCGCCACCGGCGGCGCAGCCCGAGGTCCCGCCGTCCGGCGTGCCCGATCGCGCGGCTGCCGATCCGCCGCGGCCACCGCAAAAAGAGAGCCCCGTGTCTCCGAAGCCGCCGGCGCGAAAGCCCGGGGCAACCGAACGACCGGCGCAACCGACCCGGCCGTCTCGCCCCGTCGCACCGAAATCGCCCGAACCGGTACGCCCCCAAGCACCGCAACCGGCACCTCGGCTGACACCAAAGCCCGTGCAGCGCCCCGCGCGGCCGCGACGAGTATCCCGGCCGAAACCGCCGCGCAAGTCGGTGGCCGAGATGCTCTCGGCGTTCATGGAAGAGCGGAACATGCGCTGGGGCGAGTTGGTCGGCGGGCTGCTGATCGTGGGGTTTTCGACGCTCCTGGTGTTGAGTCTTCGAGAAAAGCTCGAAGACACGATCCCCTTCTTCCCCTTTCTCGTCGCTTCAACGATCACGGCGGCCGTGTTTGGCGTCGGGCTCCATGCCGAGTACCGCTGGAAGTTGCGATCCAACAGCCGAACCCTGCTGATCATCGCCACGCTGTTGGTGCCGTTGAACTTCATGTTCATGGCCATTGTGCGCAACGCGGAGAATCAGGTTCCCTGGGATCCGATGGCCATCGCCGTCGAAGCCGTGTCGCTGGGGCTGTTTGCGTGGCTGGTATGGCTGGCCGGCCGGGTGCTGGTGCCCCGATGGCGAGGGGCCCTGGTCGTGGCCGTGCTCGGTGGTTCGCTGGCCCTGCTGCTTTCGATCCCCTTGTTTCCGTCCAGTGGCTCCGTCTGGCCGATGCTTGCCGTCGGCGGGCTGGCGCTGGCCGCTTATCTCCTGGGATTGGTGCCTCCCCTTCAGCGCCTGGCTCGGGAGAAACAGCTCGATGCCGGCGGGGCCAACGAGTGGTTTACCCTGCTGGGCACGGCCGCGTTTGCCTTGATTCTGGCGATGGGCCTCACGGCCTATCGGGCAGCCCATGACACGAGCGTTGCCCTCGTCTTGAGCCAACTGAGCGTACTGGCATCCGTTGCCGCGGTTCCCATTCTCGTCGCCGGACTGGCGGTCATGCGGACGACCGGCGACAACAAGGAGATGGCGTCTTACCGCATGGCCGGCACCTGGGTCGCGTTGGTGGGCGCGATCGTCATGCTGGCGGCGCTGGCCATGGCCTGGCCGCGTCCCGTGCCGGTCGTGTTGGTCGGCATCCTCAGCGCGATCGTCCTGGTGACCGCCGCGATTCGTTTCCGTCTTCCGGCCATCCACGCCGGGGCGATTGCCTGCCTGGCGGTCGTTTATCTAACGGGATATCATCTGATTTCCGATCTGATCGCCGGCACCCCGCCAGGACAACGAGGGGGCGTGGAGTCGCTGCGTCTAATCTTTGAAGCCCAGAGCGGGGCCGCACTGGCCGGACTGCTGGTCATCCTCGGTGGCTTGTTCGTATGGCTGGAACACCGCGGCCTGCGCCGGCATAGCATCATGTACGCCGGCGGCTGTCTCGTCACCGCCGTGCTCAGCTTATTGACCGTCACCGCCCATGGCCTCACGCACCGCGCCGATCCCGACCTCGTCATGGCGATGAGCATCTACGCCGTCTACGGTATCGGCAGCCTGGCGCTGGCCGCCCGATTGCGGCGGCCGATGCCCGCCTACCTTGGGCTGGGGTTATTGGTGGGTGCCAGTGCATGGGCCCTTGGATGGCGAACCGAACAGATCGGCATGCCCTGGGCGACCGTGCTGTCCGCCGAAGCGCTGGGGATGGGTCTGCTGGGCGTGCTGATATGGCGCCCGTCGCGGCAAATGCTCGAAACTCCCGATGATACGCCGGTTCCCAGTGAAGCCGTCGGTATGCTGCAGACGTTTCGCTTGCCGCTGCTACACACCGGCGAGATCGTTGCCATACTCGCGTTGGTGCTGGGGATCGGATCGGCCGTCTACTCGATCGCCGAGACCGCCGCGGTGCTTCCCGTGTTGACGGCCGCATTTGTCGTGGCGACCTACTTGCTTCTGGCCTGGGCTCACCAGTCGCCCGAGCGGACGTGGGTCGCATCGACGGTCGGTCTGCTGGGGTTGATCCACACGATGGGGTTCAACTTCATCGCCTCCGACGGCCAGACGTGGGTCGAGCAGCCGTGGCTGGTGGCCCTGTTGACACACGCCACCCTCGGCGTCGTGGCCGGTGCGGTGATGGAACTTTGGGGGAAACGCGGCCAACTCAAGGGACCCCAAGAAAAGGTGCTGGGGGCGGTCCGCCGCGTGTTGGTCGAACCGCTCTCGCAAGGCGCCCTGATCACCTCGGCCGCGGCCCTGCCCGTGTTGCTGGTCAGCCAATGGAACGAAACGCTCGCCATGGCCGGATGCCTGTTCTGGTTGGCGGCTATCTGGTTGGTCGTGGCGGTGATGAACCGATCGGCCGCCCTGTTTGCCCTGCATCAGGGGATCCTCTGCGTGGCGACCGTGGTGGGAATGGTTGCCTGGCTACAGCGCATCGACACCGTCGCCGCGCTGCCGAACCACTTGTTCGTATTGCGGTGTCTCCAGGCCTGCGGCATCGGCCTGGGATTGCTCGTCCTGTTCTGGACCACCGCGCGAATCCTTTTACGCGGCAATGCCCTGGCCCAAACCTTGCTCCAGCCCTCCTGGCCAACGGTCGACTGGTTCCTCCGCCATGGCCTGGTGGGGGGGCAATTGCTGCTGGTCGGTTGCTACATGTTGCTGGGTTGCGGGGCCGAGTTATGGAGCACGGGCGACGTGACAGCAAGGATTCTGGCCGCCACCAGCGGTTGGGCATGGCTGCTGTTGGCCGTGTCGTCAGCCGGTCTGATCGTCGCACTCTGGCAACGGGCGGGCACGGGCGAAATGGTCAACGGTCTGCTACTGGCCGCGGTCGTGCCGTGTCTGGTGGCCGGCCGCTTCGCTCCCGATCTGGCCACGGCCACGGCCTTGCGTTGGGGACTGGCGGCGGGTTACCTGATTGTCTCGGTCGCCTTCTGGCAGCGACGTAGCGTCGGGGCGTGGTTGACCGAAGTCGGTGTTCGCCCAGAGATGATCGCCGAGAGTCCGCGAATCGGACGCGGCGTCTTGCTGGCCGTCACCGGCGTGCCCGTGTTGGTCATCACGCTGGTGGCCGCGCTGCTGCAAATGGGCGACGCCAACCGGGTTGGCCCACTGGACGGCTCGTTTTTCCGCAACATGGGATCGACCTGGGCCTACGTGGTGCCGCTGCTGTTGGTGATGGGTACGATGGTCGGCCACGCGCTGCGGGAAACTTCGGCCGGATACGTCTTCTTCGCCGGGCTGGTCGCCGAGATTATCGTGGTGTTGGGATACGTTCTCGGCGTGGTCACCGCCGGCCGACCGTTTGGCACCATCGAACTGGTCACCTTGCTGCAACTGGCGACGATCACCGCGGCCGTGTGGGCGATCGGCTGGATGGCCCTGAGGCGATGGACAACTGCCTGGAGCCAGCGAGGTTCGACTCCCACGGCCCGGGCGTTGATGGACGTGCAGTTGAGTTTCGCGTCGTTGGGTAATCTGGCGCTACTGGTGCCGGCGCTGTTTGCCCTGACCTTCTCGTTCGGCCACGTCCAGACGTGGACCCAAGCGGCCGGTGGTCCCCTGGGGTGGCTTGCCTTGCTGACCGCCGTCGGAGCCGGCGCCTATCGCCAGATTCAGAGCCACCGCCGGCTTCGCCCCCAGTTGGCCGGGCTGTTCGGCATGGCCATGCTCGGACTGGCCGCCTGTTCGGTTCACGGCATGTCGGAGGAGTTGGGATATGAGGTCGTCTGGGGTTACCGCACACTGATGCTCGGCTGGGCTCTCTACTCGCTATTTGTCGCCTTGGCCACCTGGTGGGTCGCCACGCAGCGCACGTTGCCCGGCGCCGCGGGTCCACCCCAGGCGTTGATCCGCGCGGCGTCGGTTTGGGTTACCACGGCCGGTCTGCTGGCCGTACTGTTGGGTCTCAACGCGGCCATCTGGCACCAGGAACAGCTCTGGGCGGCCTCGGCCATTGCCGTGGCCAGTATCGCCGGCGCGGCCATGGCTGTGTGGCGGAGGCGCGAGGAGTGGGCCTTGGCCGCCGGGGCGGGTGTCAATCTGGCCGCATCGCTGGTCGTTTGGCATATATGTTGGGAGACGGATTTCAGCCAGTGGTGGACACTGCTGGTGCAGGCCAACGTGATCGCCAGCTCGGCGGTGGCCCTGATCTGGCTCTCGGCCCGGCGCCGGCTCTACCAGCTTCGCGAACTGTCGCTGGGCGAAAGCCCCCTGCTGGGACTTCAAACGGCACTGGGTACGCTGGGCAATTTCGTCCTGTTGTTCGTGCCGGTGGTCTGCCTGGTCGGCGAACCGATGACGTTACCTCACTGGGCCCACGCCCTGGCCGATCCGCCTGGCTGGATCGCGTTGCTCTTGGCCGGGGCCGCCTCGGCCTGGTATTTGCGACAAGTGTCGCCGGGCAACCTGCCGGATATCGCCGCCGGGTTCGGGCTCGGGCTGGGCGTGTTGCTGGCCTGTGGGAGCGAACGGTTGGCTTTGGCTTCCGTTTCGAAGAGCTACCTTGCCTATCACGTGTTGACCGCCTCTTGGACGGCCCTGGCCGTGGTCTTGCTGGCGGCCGGTTGGTTCTGCCGGAAACTGCAACTGACCCCGGCGGCCGACGCCCCATCCAAACCCGTCGCCCCTGCCGCGGTGGTGCGAAATTGGGTGTCGCTGGTGGGTGGCCTGGCGCTATTCCTGGCGGTGATCAACTCGGCCGGCGATCCGAGCAGGCCCTGGTGGTCGGTCGGTGTGGTGCTCGCGCTGAGTGCCACTGCCGGCGGACTGGCCGTCGGGTTCAAGATGCCCAGCTACGTCTATCTCTCCGGTCTGCTGATCAACACCGCCGGAATGATCGCCTGGTGGAGTAATCCGTGGACCGGTGCGACGTTTACCGGCTTTGTACAGGTCAACGCCCTGTGCCTTGCCGCCGGCTCGGCGATCTGGTCGGTCGTTCATTTACTGAGACCTACCGATCGGGGTGAACTGCCGTTTGCCCATCTGGCGATCCGCGTGGCATTGGCGGCGCTGGGGCTGCTGGTGGCCGGCGGATTCTTCTGCGATTTGGCCGGTGTGGACCATACGGTCGGTGACCAGACGGGCTGGCTCGCACTGGCCGCCGTCGCGCTGGCTACGGCGATCTGTCTGTGGGACCGCTCCTCGCGGTTCTCGCTGCCGGGACTGTACGTGGTCGCTTTGACCGCCGTGGGGATGGGACTTGTGGCCCGACCACTCAGCACGACGCAGGTCTGCTGGACGGCCACGATCGAACTGGCCGCCTTCGTGCTGGCGACTACCCTGCTGGGCCAGTGGCTCCGCCACGCGCGGCCGCTGGTCAGGGCGCTGCTGGTGCCCGACGACGAGGGACGCTGGCCGGCCGGTTGGTTTGGCGGAGCGCAGATCGTGGTGGGCACCACCGCCGCGATGCTTAGTGTGGCGGTTGCTGTCCGTTTCAAGTTCGACCTGGCGATCCCCTACGAGGCGCTGGGGTGGATGCGCGGACGGATGGCCGGTCCGCTGGCCGTGGCCATGTTGCTGCCGGCGGCCGTGCTCCTGGCTCGGCGGGCGACCGGCCCGCAACGCGCCGGTTGGCAATACGCGGTGCTGGCATTGGGTTTGGCCTTGCCGGTCGAGTTGGGCTGCGCTTGGCTTTCGCCGGACATCGACGCGGTGTGGCTGCACCGTAGCGTCGTGGCGATGGTCTCGGCCGTGGCCATGACCCTGGTGGCCGGTTTGGGATTGGGTCGTATCTTACCCGAGTCGAGCGATTGGCTGGACGCCGGGCGGAAAGCGGCCGGATGGTTCGGCATGCTGGCCTCGGCGATGTTGGTGGTCGTGTTGGTGGCCGAGGGCGTGCATTACGATCCGGTGACGGAGAGTACGCCCATGGCACTGCCCGCGGTGCTTGCCGTGGCTGCGGCCCTGGCGGCACTCATGGCTGCCGCGATCGGCTTTGCCGTGATGCCCGACCGCGATCCGCTGGGCTTGAGCGAACGAGGCCGGACGCTCTATGTCTACGGGGCCGAACTGCTGTTGGCGCTGATTTGCGTTCACATACGGATTACCCTGCCGTGGCTCTTCGGGTCGGGTTTCTTCGTGCGAAACTGGCCGCTGATTCTGATGGGCGTGGCTTTCCTGGGAACGGGCTTGAGCGAATGGTTCCATCGCCGCGGGCTGCCCGTGCTGGCCGAGCCGTTGGAACGCACAGCCATGCTGCTGCCTTTGGTCCCGGGAATCGCGTTCTTCTTCATCGACAAAGCCCATCTGGGCAGCCATCCGGTCATGCTGTTTCTGATCGGGCTGTTCTACGGCCTGATGTGGGTCACGCGGCGACGCTTCGCCTACGCGCTGCTGTCCGGTGCGGTCACGCAATTGGGCGTTTGGGTGCTGCTAAACCGGCAAGAGGGGTTCGGGTTCTTCGACCACCCGCAGCTTTGGCTCATCCCGCTGGCCCTGGCCGCGCTGGTCGCCGAGCACCTCAACCGCGACCGGCTCGAGGCGGCCCAGGTCACGGCCATCCGCTACCTCGCCCTGGGAACGATCTACCTTTCGTCCACCTTCGACATGTTCCTTGCGGGCATCGGCGAGTCGTTTTGGATGCCGCTGGTGTTGATTGCCCTGTCGGTCACCGGCGTGCTGGCCGGCATCTTGTTACGAATACAATCGTTCCTCTACTTGGGCGTTCTCTTCCTGGTCTTCGTGTTGGGCACCCTGATCTGGCACGCCGCATTCGTCGAGGAGCAGAAGTGGCTGCTCTACGTCTGCGGCATCGCCATCGGCGTGGCCGTGATCACCCTGTTTGCCTTCTTCGAGAAACGCCGCAACGACGTGCTAGCCGCCTTGGACCAGTTCAAACAGTGGGAGAAGTAATCCCGAGCGTGCGGACTTCGTACGATGGGCCTCCGAGCCCGTCGAATCCCGACGTATCCGAATTGAATCGACGGCTTCGGAGAGCCATCGTACGGATTTCACAACGCGTTCTCATGTCCGACGAACCGAAACCAACGGCCGAAGGCAAACCGCCGGGCACGCCTCCGCTGCAGTTCAGCTTGCGGGGGCTGTTCGGGGCCACCTTCGCCTTCAGCCTGCTCTGGGGTACGCTCCGCTGGCTCGAAGTGCCCGAGACGACCTGCTACGTCGTCTTGGGGATCCTCGTGGCTGCCGTCATCGCCGCGTTGGTCCTGGTGGTGGTGATCGCCGCATCCGCGTCGGATGACGATGAGGGATCCTAGCCCGTTGAAAAAGCCGTGTGCCACTTGCTTGCCTGCAAGCAGTGCCGTGGAATCGAGCCCAAACCCGGGCCATGAGCACTGCTTGCAAGCAAGCAGTGGCACACATTCCGGCAAAACCCCTATTTCAACGGGCTGGCTAAACAGATCTACCGGACGGCTTCCAACGCCAACTTCTCTCCAGCGATCGTCTCCATCTCGACAACGCCGCGAGCGTCCGCTTCGAGAGTCTCTTCTCCCGAACCGGTTCGTACCTTGATCGCCGGCCATGGGCTCAGTAGACGGAGCTTGCCACCGACGGTAGAGGTGATTTCCAGTGCGGTGATCTTGCCCCCGGACTGCTTCGCGCTGACCAGGAAGCCGCCCTGTGTGCGCAGGTCGGTGAAGGCGGCGTCGAGATCCTCGGGCCAGGCCGGGAAGATGCGGACCACGTCGCCGACGCTCTGCAACAGCAGTTCGCTCACCGCCATCGACGCCGCGAACTGTTCGGTGTAATGCCCGGCGTTGTTGATGCCGGAGCCAATGCGGTTGAGCCCCAGCGTGCCATTCGGCTTGAGGCGAGCTTGAAACGTTTCTCGCATGTACTTGGCACTGTCCGGCAGGCTCAGCCGCGCCCGGGCGACGGGGATGATCACCGAGGAGTTGTTGCCGTTCCAGCGGATCCGTTCGATGCTCCGCCCCAGCAATTCCTTCTCGGCGGTGGGTGAAAACCACGTCACCTGGTCGGCCGGGAAAACCGGCACGGCCGGGATCGCGATGTTGTAGGTGATCGGCGGCGCGTCCTGGACGTCGACCACGACCGGCTCCTCGTCACCGAAAGTTGGATAGTCGGGCAAGCGGTCGAGGCACGCCTTCCAACGGGCAACCCGCTCGCCGTCGCGCTGGAGCGTTTCGGCGCCCTCGATCGCGGCGCGAAACACGAACTGAAACATGGCGATGTCGAACGCACAGTTGCGGTTTCGCGCGAAGTCCTTCGACCACCCCCAATGCTCCGGCGACATGCTGGGGGCCAGGACCACCTTGCCGGCTTGTCGCGGATCGGCCGAACACCCGTCCATGTAGTTCGCCTGGAAGATCGCCACGTCGCGGACAATCGGGTAGGCGGTTTGCTGGAGAAACTCGCGGTCCGGCGCGTACTTGTAGCAATGCCACACGTTCTGCACCGAGAACCCGGGCACGCCCATCGTGAATCCCCAGACGTGATGGAGGTACTGGCGCCCGTTGCGGCTCTTGCACCGCGCCGGATCGACCGGCTCGTGGGCCAACACGACGTGGGGGATATAGGCTCCGTCGAAGTCGAAGACTTGCCGGCAGAGCCAGCGGGCGCGGGTCATGTAGCGGTCGATCAGCCGCACGTACGGTTCGGCCAGCTCGACGTGGTTGGTGACCATCGCCGACCAGAACGTCTGCTGGGCGTTGTAGTTCAGCGTATGGTTGCCGTGCCACGCCGGACAGCCTTCGGTCACCGAGCCGGCGTACAGGCCGACGCATTCGACGCCCGGTTTGCTGACGCAACGGAGGAAATAGAGATTCCGATACCAGAGGTCGCGAAACAGCGGGTCGTCGAGTTCCACGCCGGAGGCCGACCAGAACCGCTCCCACTGCTGCTCGTGCACGGCGATCAGTTCGGCCGAATCGGCCGCCAGCACATCGCCGGCAAGCCGCACGGCCGCCCGTCGCGGATCGTCGGCCTCGAAGCTCGTGACGATCGCCACGGCCTTGGTTTGCGAGTTCTGGGCCAACGCGACGGCGTACGTCATGCCCGGCCAATCGCCGTCTCCCGGCAGTTCCTGCACCAGCCACGTCACCGTGCCCGTCTCACCCTGTTGCGGGGGATCGCTATCGAACGTGGCCGTCGGCACGATTCGACACGGCAGGGCCGATTGGATGAGAAACGCATTGCGGTCGGCCAGGGCGCGAGCCGTCAACATCGGCTCGTTCGACGTCGGCTTGGTCACTTGCGCCACGGCGCGCCGCAGATCGATCGTGCCGCCAAGCGAGGGTGCGCTGAGCGCTTTTTCGTCCAACGGCAACTGGGCCAGCGGCTTGCCCTCGGCGTCTTCTAGCGTGACGCTTTGGATACGGTTCTCCGCTGGTTTTCCGTCGACGGACCAGGTGTAGAGGATGAGCCGTTCCATTTTGCCGGGCGCGGTCAGGTCGAACACGTGGGACTTCTCTTCGGCCGGTGTGTCGGTCCAACCGGTTTGCATGGCGAGGCGATTTTCGGAGCCGGCGGCGTTGAGGATGTCGACGAAGAACTTCGCGTTGGACGTTCCCGACAGTGTCACGCGCAGACGTTTTGCATTCTGAAGGTCCCAACCTCCCAGCGGGATTGCGTACCCGTTGGAACATCCGGGCTTGCCGACAATCCGCATCACGGCGTGGTCGCCGTCGCGTCGGAACGAGTTTTCCGTGCCTAGAGCCCGAAAGAGTGCCCAGGCCGGGGTGGTATCGTCCCGGCTGAAGGCCAGTTGGGCGCACGGTTTGGGGAAGGGATAGGGATAGTCGTGGTAACCGTCGCGCCGGCTGGAGCGGAAACCGTCGTCGTGAATTTCCGTGCCGCCTCCAGCGTGCAATGTCGACGCGGCGTTTTTGATCCACTGCAATTTCGGCAGCGGCGGGTCGTTTTCGGTGATCAGCCGTGCGTCCCAGACGTCGTTCTTGGTGAGCATCATCCGCGGCCCGGCATGATCGGCGTAGACCAAGGCGTTGACGTCGCCGTTGCCGAGAATCAAGGCGTCATTGTGAATACTATCGAGACGCTCCACAGAGATCGCCGCAGCGCCAAGCGTCTCGGGAAACGGGATCGCCGGGGGCTTGTCCTCTGCTCCTTGACAGATCGCCGCTAGCCCGATCAGCAGGGCTGCGTACAAATGGGTTTCCTTGATCTTCTTCATAATTCAACTCTTCTTCCCACTCTCCGCCGGGCAGCGCAGAGTCCTAAGTCATTGTTTTACAACCATTTAACGCCAATCCGAAGGCGTCGGCATCGGCAGAAAATCCGGCGTCCTCGGCTTGGTGTTCAACGAATATCCCACAACAACCGGTGAATGCCAGCCATCCCCCCACTGGAGTGGATACTCAACGTGGGGGTCCTGGACAGTGGCATCTAGTGGCAGAACCTGATACACTGGCGACAGTCTAGCGGCCGACCTCCCCACCCCTCACTGTGGGGTCGTGCCGCCGTGGTCCGCTGCTCCGGCGTCATGGGGGCACGAACGGCCATGCAAAAACTCACGAATCCCAACGTGGAGATACCCGGTGCAAGAACCCTTCATTTCCGAAAACTTCCTGCTCCAGAATGATGCGGCGGTACGGCTCTATCACGAGTACGCCCGCGACATGCCCATTCTCGACTACCATTGTCACTTACCGTCGCAGCAGATCGCCCAAGATCATCGGTTCGATAATCTTACGCAGATCTGGCTATACGGGGACCACTACAAGTGGCGTGCGATGCGGGCCGCCGGCGTGGAAGAGCATTATTGCACGGGCGGTGCTTCCGACTGGGAGAAATTCGAGAAGTGGGCCGCAACGGTCCCCCAGACGCTCCGCAACCCGCTCTACCACTGGACCCACCTGGAGTTGAACCGGCCCTTCGGGATCAACGACCGGCTCTTGGGTCCCGACACGGCCAAGGGAATCTGGGACGAGTGCAACGCGAAGCTGGCCGAGGACGATTTCTCCTGCCGGGGGATTATGCGGCGGATGAACGTCAAGTTGGTTTGCACGACCGACGATCCGGTCGATCGGCTCGACTCCCACACCATGATTGCCGCCGACGAGTCGCTGGAGATTCGCGTGCTGCCCGCCTTTCGAGCGGATCGGGCCATGGTCGTCGACTCGGCCGAAGAATTCAACGCCTGGACCGACCGTCTGGCCGAGGCGGCGGACGTCGACATTAAGGATTTTGATACTTTCATGGAAGCCCTACGGCATCGGCACGACGTCTTCCACAGCATGGGCTGCCGGCTTTCGGACCACGGCCTCTCGACGTTCTACGCCGAAGAGTACACCGGGGAAGAGATCACCACGATCTTCCGGCGGATCCTCCGTGGCAACGTGCTGCGGCCGGAAGAGGTCTTGAAGTTCAAGTCGGCCATGCTCTATGAACTGGCCGTGATGGACCACGAAAAGGGATGGACCCAACAGTACCACTTCGGGGCACTTCGCAACAACAACCAACGGGCGCAAGAGACGATCGGCCCCGACACGGGGTTCGACTCGATCGGTGACTGGCCGGTGGCCGAAGCCCTGTCGAAATTCCTCAACCGGCTCGAGCAGCAGAATTGTCTGGCCAAGACGGTGCTGTACAACTTGAACCCGGCCGACAACGACGTCGTGGCGACCATGGCCGGAAACTTCCAAGACGGCCAGATACCGGGCAAGATGCAGTACGGCAGCAGTTGGTGGTTCCTCGATCAGAAGGACGGCATGGAGAAGCAACTCAACTCGCTCTCCAACCAGGGCCTGTTGAGCCGGTTTGTGGGCATGCTGACCGACAGCCGATCGTTTCTTTCCTACACGCGCCACGAGTATTTCCGCCGTATCTTGTGCAACCTGCTGGGCACCGAAATCCAACAGGGCCTCTTGCCCCGCGACTTCGACCTGATCGGCAAGCTCGTTCAAGACGTCAGCTACAACAATGCCGCCGAGTACTTCGGATTCGGTTGAAGATGGGCAAAGGGGGACGACGTTTTCGACGTGCAACTCCATCGCATCATTCGCCGCCACAGCCACACCCTGGAACCGATCCCCACGGGTCTGGTGCCCGTCTTGCCGGTCCTGCCGGGAATCCGGGCCGTGTTGCTGGACATCTACGGCACGCTGCTGATCAGCGGCAGCGGCGAAGTGGGGACCTCGCGGCGGGAGGAATGTGCCGGCGCATTGACCGCGGCACTGGCGGCGGTGGGCGTGGCGATCGACGGCAACCCGCAACAGGGAGTGGACGACTACTTCTCCACCATCGAGACATTTCACCAGCGGGGCCACCGCCAGGGAATCGAGTTTCCCGAGATCGACGTCGTCGAAGTCTGGCGGCGCGTCCTGGAACAAATGGCCGGTCGCCGGCAGATCGACCCGGCGCTGGTCGAGACGGTCAATCCGAGACAACTGGCCGTGGAGTACGAAGTGCGTGTCAACCCGGTGTGGCCGATGCCGGGGGTGCGCGAGTGCCTGGAGCAGTTACGGCGGCGGGAGTTGGTCTTGGGGATCATCAGCAACGCCCAGTTTTTCACCCCCGAGATCTTCCCGGCCTTGTTGGGCGCATCGGCCGAGGATTGCGGATTCGACCCACAAATCCAGTATTACTCGTACCTCCGTGGCAGAGCGAAACCGGGAACCGCGATGTTTCAAGTGGCTGCCGAGCACTTGTCGCGGCGGGAGATCCGGCCGGCGAGCGTTTTGTACGTGGGCAACGATATGCTCAACGACGTGTTTCCAGCCAGCCAGGTCGGATTTCGAACCGCCCTGTTTGCCGGCGACGAGCGAAGTTTGAGGCTTCGGACCGAGAATTTCCAGGTCGACGGGGTGTCGGCCGACCTGATCCTGACCGATTTGACGCAATTACCTGATTGTCTTGCCCCGTGACCTGCATAGAATCTTCCCGGCGGCCCGCCAGAGTAGACAGGCGGAGTAGAATATCGGTGAAACGGTTACGATCCCGTTTCCCGGACGATTCTTTCAGGAGCCGCGTCAGTAGGCCGATCATTTGCTGTATGGGGGGGCGATTTCGCTGATTTCGCCACTGCGGGGGGACAATCAGCGAGAACCGTTTCATCACGCTACCATCCTGTCCGTGCCACGGTGTTGATCCTGTGTCCCAGAATATTGGCTTCGTCTCGACCCGTTTCGCCGGTACGGACGGTGTGTCGCTGGAGAGCGCCAAATGGGCGCAGATCCTCTGGGACTACCGCCACGTAAGCTACTGGTACGCGGGAAAGCTGGACCGGGCCCCCGCGATCAGTATGCCGGTGCCGGAGGCCTATTTCTACGATCGCGACAACGTGTGGATCAACGAGCGGGCATTTGGCACCCGCACCCGCTCGAAGAAAGTGACCCGCAAGATCTACGAGCTGGCCGACCACCTGAAGCAAACGCTGTACGATTTCGTCGAGAAGTTCGCGATCGACATTCTGGTGGTGGAGAATGCGTTGTGCATTCCGATGCACATTCCGCTGGGGGTGGCACTGACGCATTTCATTGCCGAAACCGGGTTTCCCACCATTGCCCACCATCACGACTTCTACTGGGAGCGGTCCCGTTTCTCGGTCAATTGCGTGGAAGACTTTCTCGCCATGGCTTTCCCGCCGACGCTGCCGTCGCTGCAACACGTGACGATCAATTCGTTTGCCCAGCAAGATTTGGCATGGCGAACCGGCGCCTCGGGGGTGATGGTGCCCAACGTGTTGGATTTCGAGCATCCGCCGCCGGAGCCCGATACGAACTTTCGCGAGCAGATCGGGCTGGAACCGGACGACATCATGCTCTTGCAGCCCACCCGC
Organism: uncultured Planctomycetaceae bacterium; assembly: GCA_964444795.1. Lineage (GTDB taxonomy): Bacteria > Planctomycetota > Planctomycetia > Pirellulales > Thermoguttaceae > JABMRP01. The sequence continues at coordinate 20,520 of CAYUIQ010000033.1, read as the reverse complement.
GTCGTGCCGCGCAAGGGAATCGAGCATTCCATCGCCCTGGTCTCCCAACTGAAAAACCCCAAGTGCAAGCTGGTCGTGTCGCACGAGTCGGGCGACGAGGGGCTGGAGTATCGCGACGCGCTGATCGAGTTGGCCGAACACTCCGGCGTCGATCTGCGGTTCGTCCACACCCACATCGAGTCGTCCGAGGGCTTCGACACCAGCGGCGTCCCATCGCACGAACTGGAAGAAACCTACAGTCAGGCCGACCTGATCACCTATCCCAGCCTGTACGAAGGATTCGGAAACGCCCTGCTGGAAGCCTTCTACTATCGCAAACCCGTGTTGGTCAATCGCTATTCGATCTTCGTCGCCGACATCGAGCCGCGGGGGTTCCAGGTCGTCACGATGGACGGATTCCTTACCCGCAACGTGCTCGATCAGGTCCGCCGGGTCATTGCCGACAAGGAGTTCCGCGATCAAATGGTCGAGCACAACTACGAGTTGGGCAAAGCCTTCTTCAGCTACTCGGTACTCCGCCGACAACTCCGCTCGCTAATCACCGCGTTTACGGGACTGGATGATCTGTAGGCGATGCGGTCCTGACTTCCCTAATCTGCAAATTGAGAGCTGGGACCGAAACCTACCATGACAAGAGTGAACTTCCCCCGGCACGCCCTTCTCACGGCCATCGTCCTTGGCGTTGTCGTGGCGGTTGCCACCGACTTCGCCGTTGCGGCCGACACCACGGCGAAGACGCCCAATATCATCCTCGTCTTCACCGACGACCAGGGGTGGACCGATACGTCGGTACGCATGATGGCCGACCGGTCCGATTCGGCGAGCGACTTCTACCGCACGCCCGCGCTGGAGCGGATGGCCCGACGGGGTATGGTTTTCTCCAACGCCTACTCGCCCGCGCCTGTCTGCACTCCGTCGCGTGGTAGCGTACAGTTCGGCAAGACGCCGGCCCGGCTGAGGCAGACGGTCGTTCACGATGCGCTGGCCGCCTCGCGGGGCATCGATTGCCGCAACGAAGTATCGCTGGCCCAGATGGTCAAGGCGGCCGATCGCGGTTATGTGACGGCCCATTTCGGCAAATGGGGGTTCCCGCCGCGTCCGCCCGAGCACGCCGGCTACGATGTGACCGACGGCAATACGAACAACGGCGACGGCGACTACCGCTCCGTCAAGGAGCGAACCCCGCTGCCCGCCGACGACCCGAAACGGATCTTCAGCCTCACCAGAAGGGCCAACGCATTTATCGAAGCGCAGGCCCGGACCGGGCGGCCGTTCTTCATGCAGATTTCGCACTACGCGGTCCACGTCCAACACGGCGCCTTGGAGGAAACGGTCGAGAAGTATAAGCGACTGCCACCCGGAGAAAAGAGCATCGCGGCCGACCGCAAGCCGCCGCCTCACGCGCCCAATGCGTGGATGCCCCGGTACGCCGCGATGATCGAGGATCTGGACACCGGCCTGGGCATGCTGTTGGACAAGCTGGACGAGTTGGGAATCGAGGACGACACCTACGTCATCTTCACCTCGGATAACGGCAGCGGGTTTCGCGGCAACGCTCCGCTGCGGGGCGGGAAGGCCAACCTGTGGGAGGGCGGCATTCGCGTCCCCACCGTGGTCTGCGGTCCGGGCGTCAAGCCGGGCGCTCAGTGCGACGTTCCCATTGCCGGCTGGGACTTCTTTCCCACCATCGCCGATCTGATTGGCAGCCGAAAACCGTTGCCGCCGGGAATCGACGGCGGAAGTCTGCGCCCGCTCCTGGAAAAGGGCAACGACGGCCGAATCCGGCGAGGCACCGAGGCCCTGGTCTTCCACTTCCCCTGGTACGCAAACGTGCCCTTTTCGGCCATTCGGCTGGGAGATTACAAACTGATCCAGAATCTCAACACGGGCGAAATCCGCCTGTTCGATCTGGTTCACGACATGGGCGAAGAAAACGACCTCTCCGCGGCCATGCCGGAAAAGGTCCGGCTGTTGCACGCCACGCTAGCCGATTACCTCAAGGCCGTCGACGCCGAAACGATCGACGACATGCGGGCGGCTCGCGAGAAGGAGTTGATCCGCTACACGGCACGCACGCAAGGCGAGATCGAGCGACTGGAAGAACGCCTCAAGAACGTGACTACCGAGAATGAGAAGCGGGACATCGAGCAACGACTGGCTGCGGCGCAAAGACAGGCCCAAAATCACCAAAGGGCCATGAGCCAAATGGAAGCAGCCAAGAAGAAGACGGATTGGTAGCACGGCGGTGAAGAAGCCGGGGTTGCCGTTTTGGGTGCCTGGGGTCGAGTTGCGAGGGACGAGCGACGAGCCCCCAGTTGCGGACGATCTGGGGGCTCCCTGCTCGCTGCTCGCAGTCCGACCCCAGCCACCCCAAGACTAGGACTGTTCCACATGATCACGCTGGTCAACACCAACCGCATGACGCCGCCGATTGCGCCGATCGGCCTGGACTACATTGCCGGGGCGATCGGCCGCGCGGGAATCGACGTGGCATTGCTCGACCTTTGCCTGGCCGAGGATCCCGAGCAGGCCGTGCGCGACCATTTCTCAAGTCACCGTTCGGAGTTGATCGGACTGTCGTTTCGCAACGTTGACGATTGCTTCTGGCCCAGTGGGCAGTCATTTCTTCCCACGCTGCGACGGATCGTCGAGCAAATCCGCGCGGTGTGCGACGCGCCGATCGTGCTCGGTGGCGTGGGCTATTCGATCTTTCCCCGCGAGATCCTCGTCGACAGCGGGGCCGATTTCGGCGTCCACGGCGACGGCGAGCAGGCGATTGTCCAACTGCACGCCGAGCTGCGCGGGCCGCGGCGATTCGATCGCGTTACCGGACTCGTCTATCGCGACGGCTCCGATGTACACGCTAACCGGCCGGCATGGCCGAAACCATTGGCGCTTTGCTCCCGGCGCGACACGGTCGACAACGCCACGTATTTTCGACGCGGCGGACAGACGGGGCTGGAGACCAAGCGGGGATGCCCGCGGCAGTGTATTTATTGCGCCGATCCACTGGCCAAGGGACCAGCGAGCCGGTTGCGTGCGCCGGGCGAAGTGGCCGACGAGGTCGAGTCGTTGCTCGGGCAGGGTATCGACGTCCTCCATCTGTGCGACGCCGAGTTCAACCTGCCGCCGGACCACGCCAAGGCCGTTTGCCAGGAGTTGATCCGCCGCCGGCTGGGCGATCGCACCCGATGGTACGCCTATCTGGCCGTCACCCCGTTTTCGGAAGATCTCGCCGGGGCGATGCGTCGGGCCGGGTGCGTGGGCATCAACTTCACCAGCGACGCCGCGCATCCTGCCATGCTGGCGGTGTACGGCCATCCGCACCGCAAGGACGATCTCGCCCGGGCCGTGCGGCTCTGTCGTGCCAACGGCATCGCCGTGATGCTCGACATGCTTCTGGGCGGACCGGGAGAAACGCCGGAGACCGTCGCCGGGACGATCGAGGCGTTCAAGGAGATCGATCCCGATCGGGCGGGCGCCGCGATGGGGATCCGCGTTTACCCGGGTACGCGATTCGCGGAGATGTTTGCCGCCGAGGGGCCCATGGAGGGCAATCCCAACATCCGCCGGCACTACGACGGCCCGGTCGATCTCTTGCGACCGACGTTCTACATCGCCTCGGCTTTGGGCCCCAATCCGGCCCGGCTGGTCAACGACCTGATCGGCGACGACCCGCGCTTCTTCCCGCCGGCGGAAGAAGCGGACGACGGGGTCTCTAGCTCCGGCGACCACAACTACAACGAGAACCGCGATCTCGTCGCGGCCATCGCCGCCGGCGCCCGCGGCGCGTATTGGGATATTCTCCGGCAGATGTCCAGCGATTGACGCAATTGAAACACTCGGGTGCCACTCTGTCGGCTTGTCCGGAAACAAAGTAGCATGGGCCCGTGTTCCCGCCTTTCACGGGCCGGGGGCCCATGCTGCGAACATGTGGGCGGAAATCAACAGAACAATCGGCACCCCCTGCCGAGAGGGGTATTGCGGGCCGATTCCCGAGTATTTTGGGAAATCTTGGGGTGGGGGGGGAAATTTGCTTGCAGTCCTTGCAGCCGCTGGTAATATACGGGGGTAATGCCGTTTGGGTGAATGTTCTGGCATTTGCCGGGCCCTGAACAGCTCCAATTCACTCGACCGTTTGCCTACGTTCGTCTGCCACTTTGGCCAAGCGCTTCAGCACTCGGTGAAGGTGTGGCTGTGATACCGCTTTTTCCAGGAGTGAAGTCATGAAATGCAACAGGTTTTCAGTCGTATTGGCCATCGCAGCAGTAGCGGTGGCAGCCCTCGCCCTCACGACGACCTCGGCTCTGGCCAATGTGATTACCAACCCCGGGTTTGAAACTACGGTGCCGCACGCCAACTGGAACACGTTCTGGGGCGACACATACACGCTGGGAGATTGGCAGGCGACCCTCTATGGCGATCGTCTGGCCTACAAGACGAGTGGAGGCAATACCGGTGCCTATTTGGGTAACAACAACAGCAATCCAGCGGGGGCATCGAATCCCACCGCGTTCTACCAGGCGGTCGACGCTACCGGGGTCTCCGGCGATTATCAGTTCTCCTTCGACTATCTCAACACGGACAGTGATGGCACGAACAACGTCGTCTCGTGGGGCATTTGGGGTTATCCGTCGCCGGTCGACCACCATAACTTTGTTAATGGTAACACGATTGCTTTCGTCCACTCCCAGCACACCGGCAACTTGATTGCCAGCGGAGATTTTGAGCCGGGGACGGTGGGATGGACAAATCACGCCGCCCCCACTTTCACCGTACCGTCGGGCCTGGATCGCATTATCGTCGGACTTGGCAGCGACGAATTCCGGCCAGGGGCCGGCGACGTGATCGGCTTTGACAACGTATCGTTGCAGGAAGCCGGCGGCAGCGGGGGAGCCATTTCGGTGAGCACGTTAACCAACGACGAGTCGGACATCGTGAACCTTGGCACCACGGTCGTGTCGGCCGCCAATCTTGGCTCGCAAGCGGGCGGAAACACAACCGTTGACATTAACGGAATCAGCCACCCCGTTGCTTCCGCGGCGAATAACGGCGACGGCGCGGACCTCATCCCCGAGCTAACCATCAACTCAACCTTTGACGGCAACTACCGCAGCGGGCAGGCTTCCGCCGCGGGATACACGGGCGATATGCTCGACCTGCTGGGCGGTATCGCGGGCAATGGCGCCCCGGGCCCCATTTCACTGGAGATCAGTGGACTCAACGTGGGTACGGACTATCTCTTCCAGGGGTATTGGGAAGCGAATAACTTCGGCCAGACCGCTTCGGTCACGTTTGAAGGAACGGACACCCAAGGAGACATCACCGGAGTTGGAGGCCAGGCTACTCTGATCTCTTACACATTTACCGCTGGCGATTCGGTGCTCAATGCCGATCTCTCGAAGACCGCTGGCAGCGACAATAACTGGTGGCTGGGCTACTCGTTGCAGGAGGCCGCCGGCGGCCCGCCGCCACCGGTGACGACGATGGAGTGGACGTTCGACGGGCCGGGCGGCCCGGACGAGCAGGGATGGGTCGACGTGCTGACCTCCGCCGTGGCCAACTCCAACACCGACTTCGACGCGGTTGACGGCGATGTCTTCGCCGGCCGCGACCCGCAGTCGGGCGTGGGCTGGGTTGCGCCGGCCACCAACGGCGCCGGCGGCTGGAACCAGCGCGACGGGCAAAACGACCCCTTCGTGATCCGCTCGCCCTCGTTTGTCCTCGGCGACTCGGAAGACTTAACCTTTTTCCTCCAGGGCGGGGTGTCGGGCGGACCGGCCCCTTCGAACTTTGACGGTTTGGGGGACAGCGGGTTCCTCGGATTGGCCCTGCGGGACGACGTGACCGGCGACTATGTCTTGTCCGCCGGTAGGCCCAGCAACGGTGACGGCTATCAAATGGTCTCCTTCACGCAGGCCGAACTGGCCCCGTTCGTCGGCGGGACATTCACGCTAGACTACATTGACGACAAAAAGGGCGGCTGGGGCTGGGGCGGCATTGACAGCATTACCGTTCCGATTCAGAGCGCCAGCGCCGTTCCCGAGCCCTCCACCCTCGCCCTGGCCGCTCTCGGCCTGCTGGGACTCGGATGGTACGGCCGCCTTCGACGCAGGCGGGCCGCGTAGCCGCCAAGCAATCCACCTGACAACCCAACCGCCGGGGTCGCAAGGCCCGGCGGTTTCGTTTTGGCTAGCCGGTCACGCGCCCTCGGTGCCAACTGGGACATCCTCCGGCGGATGCACCCGTGGCTGAACGAATCGTGGTGCAACTGGCGCCGGCGCCCGTGCTTTTCATGGTTCGTAGCTTGCACTTTGCACAACCAGAGTAATCCCACGCGGCAATCGGCTTTGTCCCCCGGAAACCCGACTTGGGTTGGACCTGCCTCCGTGGCAGCCGGAGAGCATCTCGTCGCTCGGGGGCCGTCAACTCGCACAGTGGTTCTCGGTCATCTCCAACTGCAAGCTACGGACGAAGAAGCACTGGCGAGACGCCAGTGGCACCCGGCGCGGACGGCCACTCCGTCGCCGTCAGGTAACAGCAGCACCCCTACCGAGAGGCGTATTTCGAGCCGATTCTCAAGTATTTCGGGAGATCTTGGGGGGCAATTCTGCCAAAGGACTTCAGGTCCGCCGTTGATTGGCGGTCGCCCGCGCCCATGTTTCACCGAGAGGCAGATCCTCGCAGGACGAATTGGATGCCCATAGCATGAGGGGGATAACAGCGGGTCGTGCAGGGGGTTCCGCATCACGCACCTCCAACAATTCTCCGAAAATCGTCCCTCGGAGCGACAAATTCCTTGCAACCCTCACAATCTGGAGATAGTATCGAAGCACGCCATTCGGCGAAGTTGCCCGGTGAAATAACGAGCAACTATGTTCTCAACTGATCTTTTCATTGGAGTGTAGGCGATGCGCACGCGAAATCTCACCAACTCCCTCCTGACCTTCGCGGTCGTCGCGATGGCAACCTTGGCCCTCGGCCTGCCCTCGGCCAGCGCCGCGGTCGTGACCTACGATTTCGACGTGGCCGGCGACGACGGCGCGACCATCGACGGCTGGACTGACGTGTTTCCCGTCCGGGCCCCCAGTTTCCCCTCGGGAACCGTCTGGCCCAGCGTGGCGGGAGGACGCGGCACGGGAGGATTCGCACGCTGGCCGGATCACACCGGTGGCGGCCAGGACAGCGGACACCCCAATCACATCATGCGGTCCCCCGAGTTTTCGCTGACCGCCACCTCGAGCATCGACTTCCAGCTCGGCGGCGGTCAAGGCAGCGCCAATACCTACACCAACAGTTCCGATATTTCCCCGACCGGGAACAGCAGCGGTTCCGGACAGCAGAAGTTCTACCTGCGGCGCGTGTCCGACGACACCTACCTGTTGAACCATCGCCGTAGCAACAACCAAAACAACTGGCAGAGCCACACCTGGGACAGTGCCGCCATCACCGGGGCCATCGCGGGCGATGCGGTGAACGAGAAGTACACGGTCGAGTGGGTCGATACCTACAGCGGCGGATGGGGCTTCGGCATGATCGACGACGTGGTGCTCAACGACGTTGTTCTAGCACCTGTGATCCACGAGGTCGGCGGCGACAACACCATCGGCACCGAGATGCTCGAGGGCACGCAGGGCAACGAAGTGACCACGCCGGGGGTCGACGGGGTCAGGTTCATCCGTGTCGTGCAGAATGTGAACAATACGTTCCAGGTGGCCGAGTTGCAGGCCTTTGAGGCCGGCACGGGCACCAACGTGGCCGAGCAGAGCGCAGGCGGCGTTGCCACCGCAAGGGACACGGGCCATGGCGGCGTGGCGCCTCGCGCCAACGACGGCAACACCAGCGGCCAGTGGGGCGACGGGTCTGTGTGGCACTCGGGTAGCAACGCGGGGACCTGGCTCCAGATCGAACTGGCCGCCGACACGGATCTGGATTCCGTCCACTTCTGGGGCCGCACGGACTGCTGCCAGGACCGCCAGGACGACTTCAACCTGATTATCGAGGATGCCGGGGGCACCGAGTTGTACAACCAGCAGCACACCGGCATCGGCACCAGCCCCGGCCGCAACCAACTGATCCAACTGGGGGCCATCATCAGCGCCGATCTGACGGCCGAACTGATGCCCCACGATGCGGGTGGCGGCTATACTTACGTGTTCGAACTCGATGGCAGCACCAACGACCAGATAACCGTTGACAACCCGGACCCCAGCATCTTTTCCACGATTATCGACATCAACAACGCCGATATTGTGGTCGAAGCGCTGGGGCCCCTGGACTCCGGCGTGGAGTTCCAGTTGCTCGACGCTGATTCTCTCACCGGCCAGTACAACAGTCTCACCCTACCCGACGGCGTGAGGGAGGTCGGCGACTTCAACGTAACCGGAGCCGTAACGGCCGGCGTCCCCGAGCCGTCCACCTTCGCCCTGGCCGCTCTCGGCCTGCTGGGGCTGGGATGGTATGGCCGCCGACGACGCAAGCGGGTTGCATAGCTGCAACGAGTTTTCACAGTCACCAAAGCCGCCGGGTCGCCAGGCCCGGCGGTTTCGTTTTGGCTAGCCGGTCACGCGCCCTCGGTGCCAACTGGGACATCCTCCGGCGGATGCACCCGTGGCTGAACGAATCGTGGTGCAACTGGCGCCGGCGCCCGTGCTTTTCATGGTTCGTAGCTTGCACTTTGCACAACCAGAGTAATCCCACGCGGCAATCGGCTTTGTCCCCCGGAAACCCGACTTGGGTTGGACCTGCCTCCGTGGCAGCCGGAGAGCATCTCGTCGCTCGGGGGCCGTCAACTCGCACAGTGGTTCTCGGTCATCTCCAACTGCAAGCTACGGACGAAGAAGCACTGGCGAGACGCCAGTGGCACCCGGCGCGAGGCTCACCTCCGCCGCGAGAAAACACCCTTGACCTTCTCCAACGCTTCGCCCAGTTGGTCGACTTCTTCGAGGGTATTGTAGAAGTAGAAGCTGGCCCGGGTGGTGGCGCCCAGGCCGAGGTGTTTGTGCAGCGGCATGGCGCAATGATGGCCGGCGCGGACGGCCACTCCGTGGCGATCCAGTAGTTGGGCCACGTCGTGGGGATGGATCCGATCGACCGTGAAACTGACGATGCCCGACTTCTCCGACGGCGGCGGACCGAGAATGCTCACGCCGCCAACCGAGCCGAGTACCTCGTGGGCCCTTTCGGTCAAGCGGCGTTCGTGTTGGGTGATCGCCTCAAGGCCGACGTCGGCGAGATAGTCGATGGCCGCGCCCAAGCCGATGGCCGGCACGATGGGCGGTGTGCCGGCCTCGAATTTCTCGGGCAGATCGCCCGGATCGAAGCCGTCGAGCCGCACGCGGCGGATCATACTGCCGCCGCCCAGGAACGGCGGCATCGCCTCCAGGAGTTCCCGCCGTCCGTAAAGCACGCCCACGCCCGAGGGGCCGAGCATCTTGTGGCCGCTGAAGGCGAGAAAGTCGGCTCCGGAGGCCACGACGTCGGTTTTTTCGTGGGGGACACTCTGTGCGGCGTCGACCAGGACCAGCGCCCCGGCGTCGTGCGCGCGGGCGATAATCCCCTCCAGCGGATTAACCGTACCCAGCACATTGGAGACGGCGGTCAGGGCGACGAGCTTGGTTCGCGGTCCCAGCAGCGAGTCCAACTCGTCGAGTTGCAGCCGCCCGTCGTCGGTCAGCCCGAGGTGGCGCAGCACGGCGCCGGTTCGCTCGGCCAGTTGCTGCCAGGGCACGAGATTGGCGTGGTGCTCCATGACCGAAAGGAGGATCTCGTCGCCGGGGCCCAGGTTGGCGTCTCCCCAACTTCGGGCGACCAGGTTGATCCCCGCGGTGGTACCGGTGGTAAAGATGATCTCGGCTGTTTCAGCAGCGCCGATCAAGGCGCGAACCTTCTCCCGGGCCGCCTCATAGAGATCGGTCGTCTGATCGGCCAGCGAGTGGATCCCCCGATGCACGTTGGCATAGTCGCGCTCGTAGGTGTCGACCATCGCCTGGATCACCTGGCGCGGACGTTGGGTCGTGGCGCCGTTGTCGAGATAGACGAGCCGCTGGTCGTCGTGCAAAACCTGCGAGAGGATCGGAAAATCGGGGCGATACGCCCAAGGGTCCAGAGGTGGCGGGGCGGGTGTGTTCATGCGGACTCTTCGGGCGTCACCCGCGAGTAGATGGCTGCCTGGATCACCCGCCAGGAGAGCAGCGCGCACTTCTGTCGATTGGGCGTCAGCCGCACGCCAAACAACTCGAGCATGTCGGCCGCCGTAAAGCCCTTGACGTCGTCGACCGTCTTGCCGTCGAATTTCTCGACCAGCATCGACGCGGCCGCCTGACTGATGCAACACCCATCGCCGTCGAAATAGACCTCCTGCATCTTCCCCTGGGGGTCGATTTGCAGCTCCATGCGAATCACGTCGCCGCACAAGGGGTTGTCGTCCTCGTGCCGATGCGTGCAGTCGGCGCATGGCCCCCGATGGTAGGGGTCTTCAAAGTGATCCAGGATGTGTTCCTGGTAGAGGTCTTCTTCGCCGCTGCTCATGGCCGGTGGATTCCCCGCTGGAGAGTAACGCTCCTTGGAGCCGATCGAACGACTCTAAAGAAGTCTACGGCCCGAGTCAAACCGCGGAAAGTCCTTTCGGGGGGGTAAACGGGATGTTTCTTCTGTCCCTCCTTCAGAAGCGTGCCGACTCCAGCCGCGAAGTGCTGGTGCCCGATTCATTCTCCGGCAGTCTCTGGGGAAGGTCTCACGATGACCGCGGAGATCATTTTTCCTTTGCGCGACGTGAACGCAGATAAGCCCGGTCGAGGCGGCTCAGCATTTCAAGCGGAACGGTAATTTCGCCGCCGCCTTCCTTTTCCAGCCGCGCGTTCTTGTCGTCACGTTCCAGGAGTTTCGCTCGCACGGTAAACCGTCGGTCGGCACTGGTCCAGGTGCGCATTTCACTGTCTTGCCGAGCCGGCCCTGACTCGACAGCACCGGGTTCTCCCTCTTGGGAGGCCGCGAGGTTCTTGCCCAAGGCCGAAACGTCCCATAAATGCACAGTTGTGGAATTACGGCTACCGGTGGCCATCAGCTTGCCGTTGGGGCTGAATGCAACGGCGTGGACGAGATGGGGATGGCCGCTGGTGAGCTGCTTTAGCACGAGACCGGTCTCCGGGTCGCACAGGGCGAGATGCGCCCGGCCCATTCCGCCGCCGGCGACGGCGAAGAACTTGCCGGTGGGCGAGAAGGCGACGGTTTCGATCTCGATCTTGTTCTCGCGGAGATGCCGCGCGTCTTTGTCGAGGTGCCACAACTGGTGCTTGCCCTGGTCGCAGGCGAGGATTAGCGATTTCCCGTCCGGAGAATAGCCCAACGCTCCGATGTGGGCGCCGGCCTGAATCGTCTTGGTATCCTTCAAGGTCGTGGCATCAAGGAAGGCGACGCTACGGTTGTTCAGCACGACGGCGACCGAGCGGCCGTCCGGATTGAACGCCACCAGGCAGGGACCTTGATCGTTCAGAGCAGCGCCTCGCAACGTTTCGCGAGTTTTGAGATCGACCATTTTCAGCACGCAGGTTTCTTGTCCACCGGTCAGTTTGGTCTGCCGATCGGTCACCGCAAGCGTGCGTCCGTCGGGGCTCAGCGACGTTTCATAGATTGCCTGTTCAGAGATTTCCAGCGTCCCCAGCTTTCTGCCCGTTCGCAGATCAAACGCCGAAGCGATCGTGTCGCCGTAGGTGACCACGAGCCCTCCGGCGGTGAAGTAGATTGCCCCGACGCCAGGCAAGGTGGCCTGTTGCTGACAGACGCTGATCTTCTTGCCCGCAGTGGTGAATACGTGAACATTGCTCTGATAGTCGCCCACGGCAATGTACTTGCTGTCGGCGGAGAAGGCGATGAACGACGGTTCGTTGGTTTCCGCCGTGCCGCCGACGTCGAGAGTGCCCACGCGGGGGAGTTCCTGTCCGCCTGCCGACTGCATCGGGCAGGTGAACATCAGACCGATACACGCCGCCAAGAACAGCCGACCGCCGGGGAAAGAAACGGAGAATGAAAATGACGTTGCGCCGTTCATTTGTCAGCCTTGCAGAGAAAGACGTGAGTCCGCGATTTCCAATCCGCGACGCCGCGTGTCATCCCGACAGTACCACGGACGGCCACCCGACAGTTTATCAGAAATCGACCTCGGCGGCTAATCCGGGTTATTCACGGGTTTGAGCTACGCTGGCCAGAACGTGGGACGTGTCCATCGAATCACGACAAATCCGAATCTTCGGGATTCTCTCTCCGGTTCTTCAACGCCTCACACCATCGCTCGAAACGGAACATCAACCAAAGCAAAATACCCTCGTAGACGACCACGACTGGAATACAAATCCAAAGGTTGCCGCCACAATGAGCAAACCACCCACGCACATACCCGCAACAACTCCGATGAACTGGAGTGTCTCTCCAAGGAGCGAAATGCCAGTCAAACGAAATACCCTGCCGCAGCAAGCCAACAGATGGACCGACTTCCTCCTCGCGGCACGCTCATTGGGAGACTGGTAAGGATTTCCGTTCATCCCCGATTTCCTGGGAACTGGTCCTGTAATGGGCTAACTCAGCATTGGACGACAGAAGTGGGCGGGGAGTTGTTCGCCGGCGACCTCGACCGCTTTGGGCCGGCCAGCAGCGCCGCGACCCCGACGCCGAGAACGACCAGAAGCAGCCCCAGCGCGTCAAACCAGAGCGGCTGAAACGCGACCGACCCGTCGCCGGCCATTTCCGTGTAACCGCGGATTTGAAGGCCGTACTTGTCGCGGAGCATGGGGAGCACGATCACGTGGCCGTTGAAGAGGGCGTGGGCGATGATGCACGGCCAGAGGGAACGCGTTCGCACGAAGAGCCACGCCAGAAAGACGCCCATGAGGATTGCCGACGCGAACTGGTAGGGATTCACGTGAATCAGGGCGAACAGGAGCGTGGAAAGCAGGACGGCAACGACCGTGCCGTAACGCTGCATGAAGCCGCGAAGGATCAGCCCCCGAAAGAGTAGTTCCTCGGTCAGCGGCGCGACGACCATCAGCACAATCACCATGCCAAGACCGCCGGAGAACACGTCGCCGAGCAGTCTGGCGATGAAATCGGGCATCGGCACAAGGAACTGCGAGACGTTGTCCAACTCGGAGGCCACAATCCCGAAGCCCACAACCGCAATCACCATCGGCAGCAAGAGGACTCCGCGAAAGGATGTCAACCGGACGACCTCCGACCACCGAAGCCCTCCCAGCGCCAGCCCCACCAGCATCGTCACGGCGAAGGCGATGACGTTGATCGGCCCGATCACCCCGGCCATCGACTCTTCCACGCCATGCGGTCCACCGATCATGGTCAGCACGATCGCATAGGCAATGCCGCCGAACAACTGCAGCGCCAAGAATAGCAGGCACAGCGCCACCGCGCCCCAAAATCCCGGAAACGGCTTGCTCGCAGGGGCTTCGAGGGCCGGCACGTCCTGAGGCGGCTCTGACGGAAATTGGTAAGGTTCCTCAATGCTCATGTCAACCGCCCCGCGAAAAGGGTGTTGTGGGAATGTTGCTTCGGGTTCACGCCGCCGAAGCTGAAAGGAAGCGACCAGGAACTCCATGCCCCGGACGCGAACCGTTCATGGTTATGCCCCCCAAGGGGTGGAAGCAATACACCGGTTAGTATAGCGGGCTCACGGTGTGATGCGAGCAGGCTGCCCCGAGTTGGGAAGAAACAGATCCGGACGCCGGGCAGGCGTCAGGTGTCGGAAATGGTCGAATTCTCCGCATGGGCTCTTCGTAACCCTAACCGCTGCAATGCCTTTAGCATCTACTCGCTATCTTGCCCGCTGCGGAATCAAGAGGTCATCATCCCGTGGCGGCCGTGAAAACAATCCGGACAAACCTTCAGTCGACGCCGACCCCCAGCACGTTGCGGAGAATGCTCCAACGTCGTGAATTGCCGATATCGATCCGACCCAAGATCCAGTAGTTATACAATTGCTCCAAGTCGCCGCTCTGCCTCTTCAACTCGATCCATTGCGACAGGAAGTCGGAAAGATCTCGATCATCGCGGGCCACGCCGAATCCCAGCGGCACTTTGATCCGCCAATCTCTCGGCACGACCGGGCGGTAGCCGGGATGGAGAAACGTCCACGCCGCACCGCTCTCCGCGTCGATCAGCAGCGCGTCGAACTCCTCCTCGTCGCCTTCAAAAAACTCGCGGGGGGAACCGACGACTTCGAGTCTCGCGCTCGGAAAGCGCGCTTTCACCACGCCGCTAAAATAGGCGTCGGCGGGGACCGCAATTGTTAGGTCGTCAAGTTGTCGAATGCCGTCCGCGGTAGCGAATTGTTTGCGCCGATGATCGCGCACGACGAACGACAGCGACACGTCGAGGTAGGGTTCGGAAAACCGCATTCGGATCAAACTTGAAGTCGTGACGGGTAATCCCGAAATGGCCACGTCGAAGTGGTTCGCCTGCAAATGCCACGCTAGATCCGCGTATTCAAATGGAAAGAACTCGATACGACAGTCCAATTCCTCGGCCAGCATATTGACCGTATCGACGTCGAAACCAACGAGTTCACCCTGCGCGTTGAAGTAGGAATAGGGCAGACGGTGCGGCAAGAACCCGACGCGAAGGACGCCGAAGTTTCGGATGGCGTCCAGGTGCGAGACGCCGTCCGCCCGAGGCGTCGGCTCCCGAGGCGTGGCGTCGTGTACGATGGTGGGTACCGGATGCCGCAGCAGTTGCATTTGCGCCACCGCGGTTTCCTTCGACGGTCCGGCGCTGTCCGATCGTGCCAGCCAACCGCGCAGGCCGAAAAACAGAATCGCGGCGACGCCTACGGTAGCTCCCAGGCGTGCGGCCAGTTGAGGGAACCGGATGCGCAAGAGTCCCCTCGTCGCGCAGGTTCCCAACGCGGTCAACGCGAACAGGTGCATCACCGCCAAGACGTCACCGATCCGAGAACAATAGACGTCGGCAACGACGAACAGTTGAAACATGTCGGCCGGCAGCCGAAAGGTGTCCAACAAAAACGGCATCGCAAGGATCGGCTTGCCGAAGTAAGTGACACTGCCCAGGGCAAGCAGCGACGGGTATTCCGTTGCTTCCAGCGAAGTGCCGACAAACCAGGCGGCAAACGGAACGAAGACCAAGGTCAGCAGCTTCCCCAGATTGGGGATCGGATACATCAGCGGATAGATCACCTCCACGTCCGCACGGACTTCGTCGCTTCCCAAGCCGTGTTTCTCAAATAGCTCCTGCGTCTTCTCGATGAGCATGGGCAGCACGACAATCAGCTTCGCGGTGGCAAACGCCGTAATCATCGCCTGCAAGGTCACGTCGAGAATTTCCCGATAGCGAAACGGCGTGCATGAGGTGACCAACGCCGGCAGCAGGAAGAATGTCAGGACAACGGCCGCCGCCGTGTAGGAGAGAAGATACGCTTGGATGCGCGCCATCTCCTCGATCGTCATGGTTCCCGCGGTCGCCGCCACTATGGCGAACACCCCGTACGGCGTCAAGAGAACGACGTAGCCGTTCAAACGTTTGATGGCGTCCAGCCAACCGTCCAGCCGAGACAGAAACCGCTCTTTGTCGGGCATGCCCATGACGGCGGCCCCCAGACCCACGGAGAAGATCACGACCGCCGGAATCCAGTTGTTGGCCAGGGAACGGAATGGATTTGTGGGAATGAACAGTTCCACCACGTCCAGAGGCGGGGGAGTTTCGAGCAACGAATTGCTGTAGAACGCCGCCGACTGACGCGGTGGAAACGTCGATGCCATCACAAGAACAGCGAGCAGGCCAACCACCCACAGGATCGACAGTATCAGCCCCACTCGCCCGACAAGACGAGCCGCTTGTTGCCCGGTCAATCTTCCCACGCTCGCAATCAGCAAGAGCACGATCAGCGGCAACACGGTCATCTGCAGGAGTCCGACGAACGCATCGCCCAAGATCTTTAGCCACCCACAGAGATCGCCAAAGAACACGCCGCAGGCGATCCCCATCGCGAATCCGATCAGGGTTTTCGCGGAAAGGCTCAAGCGGCGTTTCTTGCTATCGGACATTGCAGCCTGCTTACCAGTACGATCCGTGATCGTGTGATCATCCGAGGCTCGCCGTGACACTCGCGAGCATCGCAAGGCAAGCGAAATGAGCCTACGGCCCCATTATTGACAATGAAATCGCTGTTGGCAATAAGGGCGGGTAGAGCCCGACCACGGTGCAATTCAGACGAATGGCCCCCGTTTCTTGACAACCGCCGCTCCCGCGGGTATTTGTGGTAGGCACGTTGCATGCAAGGTAGGCTTCGTCTCAGACCGTCTGTACGATGGCCCTCCGAGGCCGTCGAGAGCCGGTGTTTTCGTCACAGCGACGGCCTCGGAGGGCCATCGTACGGAAGCCTACTGAGAAGAATTTCCCCCCAGCCCACGAAAGGCCAACGATGAAAATGAACTTGCCGATGCGAACCCTGGCGATCTTGCTGCTCCTGGCGGCGACCGGCGGCGGATACGCCACCGCGGATGTCACGCTGCCGACGGTGATCGACAGCCACATGGTCTTGCAGCGAGAGATGCCGCTGCCCATCTGGGGTTGGGCCGAGCCGGGTGAGGCCGTCAGCGTGCAACTGGACGACAAGGCGGCCGTGGCGACCAAGGCCGACGCCCAGGGCGATTGGAAGGTCGTTCTGCCCGCGGTCGAAGCCGACGGCAAGCCGCACAGCCTGACGATCAGCGGCAAGAACAAGATCGCGTTGGAAGACATTCTCATCGGCGAGGTCTGGGTCGGCTCGGGCCAGTCGAACATGGAGTGGCGGCTGACCAATACCAACGGGGCCGCCGAAGCGATTGCCGCGGCCGATCATCCGCGGATTCGTCTTTTCCATGTCCCCAAAGTGCAGAAACCGACCCCGGACACTAACGTCAACGCCGATTGGAAGGTATGTTCGCCCCAGACCGTGGGCAGTTTCTCCGCCGTGCTTTACTACTACGGGCTGCGTCTGCACAAGGAACTCGATGTGCCGCTGGGGCTGATCAATAGCTCCTGGGGCGGTTCGCCGATCGAGCCGTGGACCGTCACCGACAAAGGCTCCGGCGGCATGTACAACGGCATGATCGCCCCGCTGCAACCGCTGGCCGTGCGCGGAGCCATCTGGTATCAGGGCGAGACCAACGTCTTGCAGAAGAACGGTCTGGCCTATTACGACAAGAAGAAGGCGCTGATCGAAGGATGGCGCAAGACGTGGGGACAGGACCTTTCGTTCTACTTCGTGCAGATCGGCCCATGGTCCGGCCGTTACGAGCCGGGCCAACTACCGGCCCTGTGGGAAGCCCAGGTGGCCAGTCTCAAGATCCCCGGCACGGGCATGGCCGTGATCACCGACCTGATCGACAACATCGGTGACATTCACCCCCGCAACAAGCTCGACGTCGGCAATCGCCTGGCCCTCTGGGCGCTGGCGAAGAACTACGGCCAGACCGATCTGGTCTACTCCGGCCCGTTGTACAAGTCGATGAAAATCGAGGGCAACAAGATCCGCCTGCAATTCGCCCACGCCGGCAGCGGGCTGAAATCGCGCGACGGCAAGCCGCTTTCCGAGTTCCAGATCGCCGGCGCCGACGGCCAATTCCAAGCCGCTACCGCCGTGATCGACGGGCAAACGGTCGTCGTCCAATCCGAGGGCCTCGCCGCACCGACGCAAGTCCGCTTCGGCTGGCACAAAGTAGCCAACCCCAACCTCACCAACACCGAAGGCCTGCCCGTCTCGCCGTTCCAAACCAACAACTGGCAAGGCGCCACGGGCGAGTGAACGCCACGACCCTACAACAGGGCCAACCCGAAGGCGGGCAGCACCACGAACATGAGGATGGCGAACAGCACGATGGCGATGATTCCTCCGCCGATGCCCATCACCAGTGCCTGGGTCCAACCCGCGTCGAATACGTACTTGTAGGCCATGGCAAGGGCGGCAATTCCCAGGAAGCCGTACAGCGGCAGCGTCACTACGGTGAATACGGCGGCGATGATAAGATAGCGCAGGTAGAAATCGCCAAACGACCAATTGTCCGGCCCGGAGACCTCGAAGTCGGACCAAACCATCCCCAAGCCCAACGTCAGGACGGTAAACACGAAGGCGGCGAAAGCCGTAAAGGCGGCGCCCACGGCAAGCAGAATGACAAAATCCATTTTCAACCTCCGGTTTCTTGCGTAACCCAACGGTCGAAACGAAGCTGTACGATACCGAGCGGCGAAACTCAAAGGCCCTCTTTTTAGGGCGTCTGCCCGGGGAATGCAAGCATCCAGTTCGGCGATTTTCGGCAACCGCCGACGTCCGGCCACCGCTTTATGGCGGATAGGAAAACAAGGCAAAGACTCCCCCCCGACAGATCTCCGGTAAACTGGTAGAAAACCATGTGTCGTTGTCTGCCCGGAAATCCCCGGGCGTGGGCAAGCCCCCAACGGCTTCAACGCACTTGATATCGAGGAAGATCGACATGAAACGTTCAGCCGGACTCGCGATTGTCGTTGCTTCGCTGGCTCTCGTATTGCAGTCGACCGAGAGCACGGCAGCCGCCGAACCACCCCGGCGCCCGAATCTGGTATTCGTTTTCCCCGACCAGATGCGAGGTCAGGCGATGGGCTTTCTCGGCCAGGAGCCGGTGGTCACCCCCAACCTGGACCGATTTGCCCAACAGTCGCTCGTGTTGACCCAGGCGGTGAGCAACTATCCGGTGTGCAGCCCCTATCGGGCGATGCTCATGACGGGCAAGTATCCACACGCCAATGGGGTGCTGAGCAACTGCAATTCGCGCACCGCCCCATTCGACAACCAGCTTCGCCAGACCGATCGCTGCTGGTCCGACGTTCTGGCCGACCGGGGCTACAGCCTGGGGTACATCGGCAAATGGCACCTCGACGCGCCGCACAAGCCGTACGTCGAGAGCTACAACAATTCGGAGACGTTCGCCTGGAACGAATGGTGTCCGCCCGAGCGACGCCACGGGTTCGACTTCTGGTACGCCTACGGCACGTTCGACCGGCACCTGACGCCCGAGTATTGGTCGAACGACATGAAACGCCACGAGCGAGTGAAGGTCCAGCAATGGGGGCCGGAGCACGAGACCGACCTGGCAATCAAGTACATCAAGAATGACGGAGGCAAGTATCGCAAGCCGGATCGGCCCTTTGCGCTGGTCATGTCGATGAACCCGCCGCATACGCCGTATCAGCTCGTACCCAAGAAGTATCTGGTTCCGTACGCCGATAAAACGCCCGAGCAACTCATCAGCCGCGACAACGTCAACCTCCAGGGCGATACGCGTGGTGCGAAAATAGCACGGGCGCAGATCAAGAACTACTTCGCCATGATCACCGGCGTCGACGATCAGTTTGGCCGCATTCTTCGCGTGCTGGCCGAGACGGGGCTCGATAAGGACACGATCGTCGTCTTCACGGCCGATCACGGCAACTGCTTGGGTAGCCACGATCATACCACAAAGAACGTGCATTGGGAGGAGTCGCTGATCGTCCCGTTCCTGATCCGCTGGCCGGGCAACATCGCCCCGCGGCGCGACGATCTGCTGCTCTCGACCACGGACATCTACCCCACGCTGTTGGATCTCATGGGCCTGAAGGACGATATTCCCACGAGCGTCCAGGGAGTCAGCCATGCACAACTCTTCCGCACGGGGCAAGGCCCACGGCCCAGTTCGGCCATGTATCTATGGATTCCTCCCGAGCGCCCCGAGTTGGGCCGCCGCGGCGTGCGTACGGATCGGTATACCCTGATGATCGAAAGAACGCCCGACGCCCCGACGCGACACGTATTGCACGACAATCGCGAGGATCCGTTTCAACTGAAGAACATCGCCGCCGATCAGCCCGAGTTGGTCCAGCGGTTGACGCGCGAGGAGTTGGTTCCGTGGTTGAAGAAGACCCGGGACCCATGGTTGGGCGAGCGGGGGGAGTAGTCCTTCTCCGTCTCGCTGGAGGTGAAACCGGGCATGGGGATTGCCGAAAATGGTCATTTCGTCGGCAAGCGAGGGAACGGAACCGGGCTCCGTTGCGTCGAAAGCGTGAAGGGAGCCTGCCATGTTCAATACCCAAGCCAGTGGCGAGCCATTGAGCCGTACGCACCGGTGGGGCAAGTTTCCGGTCGGTTTCCCGCCGCCAGCGAGAATCGTTGCGTTCTCGCTGCTTCTTACGGCATTCGCGATGCCCCGCCTGGCGACCGCCTCGCCGCCGGAAAAGTGGTCGCCCATTCAAATCGAACAGCAAATTACCGACGCGATTGAGGAAGAGGGAGAAGGGGCCGAGCTAACTCCCCAGCAAGTCATCGCCTTGTTGGAGAAGAAGTACCTGCTCGAAAGGAACACGCGAGAGTGGGAAATGCTCGATTTCGATGGCTACCGCAGGTGGCAGGATCTTGCCCGGCGCGTGGCAAAGAAATATCCCCAAGCCATGCGTGTCGCGGCCGCTCAGTTGGGCGCCAAGGAGCTTGCCGCCAACCTGCGAAAAGCTGAC
>CAYUIQ010000032.1:22986-49005 GCA_964444795.1 uncultured Planctomycetaceae bacterium | reverse complement strand
CGTTGAGTTGCACCAGACCGAACGTCATCTCCGCCTTCGGATCGAGCTTGGAACATCGGATCAACAACTGTCTCTTCTTTGCGTCTTGGCGCCTTTGCGTGAGACCTTGGTAGAAAGCTGCCCTTCCTACCAAACCCGCGTGATGGCCCCGGGCCGGAGCCAGTCTCATGGAACCGAGTCTGCGGATGGGAATCCGACGTTTCACATGCTGACCCAAGGGGAGGCAATGGGATCACGCAAAGGCGCCAAGGCGCAAAGGAGTCAGAATCGACCGGTCAACAACCGTCGAAGTTCTCGGAGTCCTTCCCAGGAGAATCGCCTCCACCACCCATTGCTTCACGGTACTTGGTCGTTACAGTACAATGCAGATGTGCCGAAGTTGGGCGTGTCACTAAGCATGAGATGGGCGGTGGATTGCATGAAGATCGACAAGTACCACCTGAATCTGGCTGGTGAGTACCGAGTGTGCTCCGAATTACACAAGCGTGGGATCTTTGCGACGATAACTTATGGCAACAAGAAGGGAGCCGACATCTATGCTATTGGCTCGAACCGAAGCGCGGCGGTCATCGAGGTCAAGGCATCGAATTCGTTGCGTTTCGTGACGGGGTTCTACCAGAAGTACAAGACGGTTGACCAGGAGCACCCAACCTTTTGGGTTCTGTACTCAGTTCGCGAGAAACAAGGTGAATTTGACGAGCGGTTCTTCGTTCTCACGCACATGGAAATCGCCGAAGCCCAAGCCGAAAGGAACTGCCCTGGTGAGACCTTGACCTATGAGGAACGGGTGACCAGATGGGCTCGCGGCGTGGACAACGTGCTCGCCGAGACCGTCGAACAGCATGAGGCAGACTGGCAAAAGATCGTGGCTTATTGCAATGGGCCTGTCTGATGGCCACCCGACAAGGCTGTGAGAAGGCCGGGTTTGACACGGCCTGCTACGTGCAGTTAAATGGATGAAATAGGAGTGTCAGAAGTATCCTCTGGCCTCACCCGATGCCCCGGACGAGCTTTTGCACATCGCACTCGAATGAATTGGTCATCCGGCAGCGTGGCATTCTTCACGGGAGGTGACGATGGCGAACGGCAACATTCGAGACGAATACAAGCACCTGAACGACAACATGCGCCATTACGCGAACATGCGGTTCGCTCAGTTGACACTCTACTTCGCTCTGAGCGCCGGTCTTGTAACCGTCGTCTTTGGGATAGAGCCGCCTCCCGATGATTCGCTCCGCCTCCTGCTCAAGGGCGTTGGTGTCGTTGCGTCGTTACTATTCGTCGTCATGGAGGAGCGGGCGGCTGATTACTGGCATCACCTTCGTCGCCGCGCTGTTGAACTCGAGATATCGCTCGGTTACAGACAGTATACGGATCGCCCCGTAAAAGTTGGACTCGTAAACAAGTACATGACCGCTACTAACGCCGCCCGGGCAATGATCTGGGGAGGCGGATTGCTGTGGTTGGCAGCACTGATTGGCCAATTGTGGCCAGAGTTGATCGCACAAATCTCGGATGAAATCGCCGTTAGGACCTAGAATCGGAGTTGCCCCGCATGGTCCGCATCGCTACCAACTGTTAGCACCCCGGCTAGCGATGGCGCGAAACACGATAGACCCCAACGGGGTCGCACAACCGCGCGATGCCGTGTGGAACGCCGTTGGCGTTCGGCTGGTCGTTGTGGCCTCTCAACCCAGGGTGCGCTACGCGACCCCGGGCTTTGTTGTTCAACCGCTTCGCGGTAACTAGATTGCGGCGTGGCGGGCCGGGTTCCGTCTCTTCAACCACCTCGGGCTGCCGGTCGCCCAACCGATGTGGTATTCTATCGACAGCGACCTCCCCATACCCGAGGACCCCACGATGAATCGAACGCTCGCTCTGCTTTCGTTGGCCGCTTGTTTGGCTCAGACCCAGCCGTTGTCGGCCGCCGAGGAGCCGCCCATCGATCTGCAAATCGGCGGCGCCGGCGGGGTCTATTTCCTGGCCTCGCCGGGGGAGCTGGTCGTGGAGGTCGAGAAACGCGACCGCAATCGCACCGGCCGGAAGACCCGCCTGCAGGCCATCCTCGTGGGGCCCGACCGCCGTGTCCTCCAGGTCGAGACGATTCCCGAGGACGGGCAACCTCGCGGCAGCGGCGTGGGTCCGCCCGGGCGCGTGCGTCTGGCCACGCAGGTCCTGCGAAAGGGCGTTTACGGGCTGAATGTCACCGTGTCGCAAGACCGTTACGGCGACGACATCGCCTGGGGCTTCCGTACCAATTGCCCCAAGTATCTGATCGAAACCGCGCGCGGTCATCGCGACGAGCGTCGCCAGGAGCCGATCGTTCTACTCAACCCGGGCGCCAGTGGCGACGTCTGTTTTCTACCGCGAGCCGGAGCGTTCGGCATGGAGATCACCGGCATTCCGTCCGCCGATCCAGCACCGGTTGTTTACGACGCGAAAGACCAGCGGATTCATACCTTTGACGTTGGCACTGATGGCCGCGCATCGCACACCTTCGCGGCCGACGTCCATCGCGAGGCAGTCCCCTGGCGATTGCATCTGCCCGTGCAACAGGCGACGGTACACATCGACGGCGTCACCCGCTGGGACCCGGGCGATCTCTACACGAACCTGCCCTATTGGACACCCGATCGGAAGTCGTTCTTCCCGTTTCAATCCTATCGCTGGCTGCTGACCCCGTACCGCCAAATCGTGTACGGCCAGCCCGGCACCGGGGGCAAGATCGCTTTTTCGGTCCATAACAACTCGGACCGCCGCAAGACCGTGCGGCTGGAGATCGAATTTCCCGACGACCCGTGGCCGGCCGAGCTGTCGAGCCGGGAGGTCGTGCTCGAAGCGAAAAAGAGCGCCCAAGTAACCGTTGCGTACACGGTACCCGCCGAGGGGCAAACGCGGCAAGTCCACGTTCGGGCGACTCCGGCCGAAGACCCGGACTTCTCGACCTACTCGACGCTTGTCGTGCGAGCCGGCGTCGCGCCGGCCGCGGCACCGCTGGACATGCCGCTGCTATTGAAAGCGTACGAACATGAAAACGGCCAGTTCGGCTACCTGCCCGACTATCCGGTCGACAATCAAGTCTACTTCGACCTGAAGAATCGCCCGGCGGTCATCGCTTCGCCCGGCGTGGCCACGCTGGAAGACGGACGGTGGACCACCTACCCGACGCGCACCGCCGAGGACAAATCATACGGCGCGTCGCTTACCAAGATCGCGTTTGACGGCGACGACGACATGTATGTCCTGGGCCGCTCGGGGCGCGAGATCGCCATGCTCCGCTCGACCGATCGCGGGAAGGCGTTTGCCGCCTGTGTGATTCCCGGCCGCGAGGATCGGGGGCGGTCGTTCGATATCGAGCAGTTCTCCGGACACAATCTGCCCGACGGCCCGCCGCCGATCGTCCGCAACACGCACACGGCCAGCGATCCGAAGCTTCGCTGGCGCCGGATTAACGACCTGGAGCTGTTCGTGCCCGAGAAGGTCGACGGCCGGCTGGCGATGGGCGAGCCGGTGCTGCTCTCGCGGAAGTGCATCGGTCTGTCGGCCCACTCGGGCATCCCGTCGACGGTCGTTTCCCGCGGCGACAAGGTCCACGTGGCCTGGGCCGAGGCGACCGATCCGGCGGAGAAAGTGCCCGGCGTGCCGACCTATGTAGCCACGTACGACCGCCGGACGAAAACGTTGGGCAAGCCGGCGCTGGTCGGTTACGGAGCGCCGCCCAACGACGTGCATAACTCCCCCAGCATTACGATCGACAGCCAAGGGTATTTACATGTGGTGATCGGCACGCATGGCCAGCCGTTCGAGTACGCCCGATCTCTGGAGCCCAACGACGCCGGCAGCGGCTGGACCGAGCCGGTGCCGGTGGGCGAAGGTTCTCGTCAGACCTACATCGGGCTGGTCTGCGGTGCCGACGACACGCTGCATCTGGTCTTCCGCCTCTGGCGATCCAACGAAGAGCCCCATCCCCACAGCCATCACGCCACGCTGGCCTATCAGCGCAAGCCGCCGGGCAAACCCTGGGAGCCGCCGCGCGTGCTGGTCGTCGCGCCCTTCTCCGAGTACAGCATCTTCTACCATCGTCTGACCGTCGACCGGTCCGGCCGCCTGTTCCTCTCCTACGACTACTGGTCGACCCATTGGTTCTACCGCACCGATCACTGGGGTACTCGCCGCGCGCTGATGTCCTCGCCCGACGGCGGAAATACTTGGAGGCTGGTCGGAGCGGCCGATTTTCAATAGCCTCCCTTTACCCAAGCAGGTCGCCGGCACGCATGGCACGGGAACAAGGTCTCATGTCATGGCACCTCGACCAGTTTCAGGTAGTCCAACCCGAACATCCGGCGTTGGACCGCCCGGGGGTTGGCGCCGGTGATCTCGATGGTCAGCCGGTGCTCGCCGGCAGAGAGTTGGTGGATGCCGAACTCGTAGGCTTTCGAGATCACGCCGGCGTTGATCAGATCGAGCGGTTTGCCCAGCGGCTTGTCGTCGAGCGAGAGTCGGACGATGCCGTAGTCGATTGCCTTGGTCAGCCCGGCCGATAGTGCGTAGTGGCCGGCCTTCTCGACCGGCACGGCAATCACCAGCTTGTCGCCCACGGCGCCGTCGCGCCACCAGAGTTGCTTGTTGTTGCTCCAACGAAATTCGGGAAGATCCTGGATCTCGGTCGTTCCGCCGGTCTTCTCGATGATCTTGAGGGTTTCGCCCTCGATGGCCCCTTCGACTACGCGCGGCTTGGGCCCTTGGGCGACGTAGACCTTCGCCTGCTCGGGCGCCGGGCCGTGGTTGCCCTTGGCCCCCGGCATGCCGTACCAGTAGGTTGTCGCCGCGTAGGCCACGTTGACCGGACGCCAGTGCCAGACTTCCATGTCGAAGCGGAACGACTCGGTAAACGGAATCCCATCGAGCAGCCGCCCCCGGGTGTTGGTCACGTGGCCCTTGTTGCGCGGGCCCTCGGCGCGTGGTTGCGCATGAAAGGGCGTCTGGAAAAACTCCGGTGTACACCAGGCATAGCCGTAATAGTCTTCGGTGCCGGTGCCGAAATGGGAGGGAAACTTCTCGCCGTCGAAATAGATCTTCTCGTCCCCTTCGCCCCACCAGATCTCGGTCGGGTTGTTCAGCGCCAGCGTATCGCCCATGAACACGCCTTTGCCGGTCGCTTCGAGGTAGTTCCAGTCGTGCTTGGTGGCGGTGTCGATGGGGTATTCTTGCCGCCAGTTGCAGTGGAAGACCATCGAGCGGTCGTCCCATTGCCAGGAGGTTGTATCGATTCTCGCTGTGACTTTCACCGTCTGGTCGCCCAGATTACTCACGGAAAAGTTGAATCCTTTCTGATACGGCATGACCCAATAGCAGGTCATCCAGCCGTCCTTGTCCACGTTTCGCCACCAGCCTTTGTAGGGATTCACGCCGACACCGCTGCCGAAGAAATCGCCGACGGGACACCACACAGTATCGTGGCCGTCGAACGAGAGTTCCAGGACCGTGGATCGCGTGGCCGCCTCCAGGTCTTCGGCTTCCAGACGGATAGCAAGACGCCGGATGGCATGCGGGACTTTTGTGTCGCTGCCGAACTCTGTCTTCTCTCCAGGCAGCAGAGTTTCGCTATCCGGCGAGAAGTCGGAACCTTCGTTGGCCGGGATCCCCGCTTCCGGATCCAACAGTTGCTTCTGCAACGCCGCAATCTGCTCTTTCGCCGCGGCGAAGACCTCCGGGCTATACGGCTCGACTTGGGTGCCCTCCTCGTACGTGCGGTAGTTGATCTGATAGTAGAGTTGGTTTTCGCGCTTTCGCTCGCCGGTCGTCCAGAAGTGCGGCCGATCGTAGGTGATGACGCACCGCTTGGCGTAAGGGATGGGCAGATGGAAGTTCATCCCCCGGGCGCACACTTCGGAAAGCGGTTTGCCCACCAGCGCCTCGCCGCCGATGAGCAAGTCGACTCGCTCTTCGATGGCCGGTTCGGGCTGGTCGTCGATGTAGACGCGAATCGTGCCGCGGGGGTTGAAGGCCGTGGCCCAGATGCGCACCACGCATCCTGGCCCCCGTGCGTCGAGCATCACCGATTCTTCACGATCCGCCTGCTTTCGGACCCCGCGAAAGTGGCTCCAGTCGTTATTGGCCATCCAGGTGACCGGGTCGTCGGCCGATTTGGACTGCGGATCGTAACTGCTCTGCTGCCGGCAGGTATAGGCCGGATCGGGGAATCGGGCCGCCGCCTCGCGGTCGACCATCTCCCCAAGCAGTGAAGCGAAGGTGACGGTTTTTTCCTCCCCGCGAGCCGTGACGGCGATCAGCACCAGGGGGAGCATCAGCAGCATGCAACGGGTCTTCATGATTGGATCTCCGTGTTGGGTTATTCTGCAAGTTCCTCGACCAAATACATTGCGTTGTCTTCGATGGCCATGTAGTGGAAGGCCTCTTCCGTGGAGAAAATCAGCCGGCGGTCCGGGGGGTTCCAGATCGCGTCGAAGTGTCGCGATGCCTCGCGGCCGTCGACCACCGTGAACGCGTGGGTGTCCTTGGTGGCGGCAAAGACGGTGTGCCGCCCGTCGGGGGTGAAGTTGAGATAGCCGATCATGTCGTACGGCTCGCTTCGCTTTCCGCCGACCACGGCCACCGCGTCGTCGCCCACTCGGGCAATATACCCTAACCGCCGGCTGTCGCGACTGAACACCAGCGTGCCGCCGCCGACGCGGTCGAACGTCTTCTGCTCGCGGGTATTGACCACCACCATCTCGGTCGTTCCCACGGCGACCACATAGGCCAGGAACCGGCTGTCGGGGCTGAATTTCATCTCGGCCACGCCGTCGTAGCCGGAAAACTCGTCGTACTTGCGAAGCGATTTGCCGTCGATCGCGGCCAGCCACTTGTCGCCGGATCGGACGGCACAGGCCAGATGTTTGCCGTTGGGACTGTAAAGCAGCGTACCCTCGCCGACGGCATCGTACGAGCCTTCCCGCTGTTGGTCACCGGCGACAATCCGCCACCGATCGCCGTCCATCGCCGTATAGGCCAGGCGACTCCCCTCGGGACTGAACACGATCTGGCCAATGTTGTCGTAGATCTTCTGATTCTTCCCGTCGATGACAACGCACCACTTCTCGGCCTGCAAGTCGACTAAGGCGGCCCAAGCGACTTGCTTGCCGTCGTCGGCGAATTGGATGCCCGTGCTTGCGCCGAGGAAATCGTACGGGCCGAATTCGGTTCCATCAACGACCGCGTACCACTTGCCCTCCTTCCTCGCGCCGTATGCCAATCGCTTGCCGCCGGGGCTGAAGAAGAGATCGCCATTGAGGATCCGCTCGTACGATTTGCCGGGCGGTTTGCCGTCCTCGATCACGGCAACGTTTTCTTCATCGACCAAGGCAACGTAGGCCAGTCGCGTGCCGTCGGCATTGAACTCGGGCCGGCCCACGCGGCGATAGGCCTCCTGCGGGGCGCCGTCGACCACGATACGCCAGTCGGTCCCGGTGCGTGCCGCGTAGGCCCAGCGACGCCCGTGGGGACTGAAGTTCAACGCAGCCACCCGATCAAACGGCGGGTCCGCCTTGCCGTCGACGACCACGGCCTGTTGCTCGCCGCTGGGTTGGACGTAGGCCAGATGCCGTCCGTCGGGACTGATAACGGCCGAATCGCGGACTTCCGGCGGAAAAGGGGCCCGCAATGTTTCCCGCCGCTGGCGTTCTTCTTGTGCGTAGGCCGCGGCATGTGTGATCGACCACGCAACGGCCACAGAGAGCGCGAGAAGAAACACGCGTCGGTGGGACATTGGCCTGAGGTTCCTTGTCTGCTCAATTTTCCGAAGGGTTATGCGGCCCGTGGCACCCATCAAACATGGCATGACAGAATCTTGGGACTCGGATGGGAACTGATTTCCGTACGAGCCTTTAGTTCAAGATCGCCCAATTCTCTGCTTCCTCTACTCCCTCCTGTTCCAATCTTTCTTCTTTTTGAACAGGAGGGAGCAGAGGGAGCAGAGGGAGCAGAGAAGGTTGTGTCAGTTCGCCGAACTTGCACCGGGGAGAATCAGCCGGGACACGCCTTCGGTCAGTCTTTCTACGTTGAAGTTGATCAATAGGCCCAGCGGAATATCCAGCAGTTTCATGTAGCTCAGCACTTGGGCCTTGTGGATCGGGTGTACAGAATCGACAGCTTTGATTTCAACCAATAGGCAGGAATCCACGAGGACATCGAACTTCAGCGGATCCTCACGTTTGAAACCTTTGTAGCGAATGACCACCGACTCTTGGGTCTGCACGTCGTAGCCCCGCAATTGCAGTTCCTTGCCAAAACACCATTCATAGACCGATTCGAGCAATCCCGGCCCTTTGTCTTTGTGAACTTCAATCGCCGCCCCGATGACATCACGAGTCATACTGTCCGCCTGTTTGAAAAGACGATGCATGTAGCTCCCTGCCTTGCTGGGTTCAAAACAAATCAATTCTCTGCTTCCTCTGCTCCCTCCTGTTCCAATCTTTCTTCTTTTTGAACAGGAGGGAGCAGAGAAGGTCGTGTCAGTTCGGCGCATTTGCTGCCGAACTACGGCGTATACGGCACGGTGCCGTTTGCGGCGGTCTTGTAGCCCCACTTCTCGACGTAGTGCCTCCCCGGCAGGAATTCGTCGTCGGTCTCCTTCAGTTTCCGTTGCAAGACGGCGTCGAGCCGGTTCTGCAAGGCCACATGCTCCGACTTGCCCGCTAAATTGTCCAACTGATACGGATCATTGCGATTGTCGTATAACAGCCAGGGGCCGTCGAGCGAGCGGACGTAAGTATACCGCGCCGTACGAACCCCGCGAAGCTCGCGACCGCCGCGCTGACGGGTCCATTCGCCGAACGGGCTGGGACACGTGATCAGGGCCGCTTCGTCCGGGGCGTCCTCCTGGCCGCGAAGCAAGGGAGAACGGTTCTCGCCCTCGACCGTCTTGGGGATGTCCAGCCCGCAGAGTCCCAACAGCGTGGGCATGATGTCGGGCGTGTTGATCGGCACCAGCAGCTTGCGGCCCTGCGAACCCAACGCCCGGGGCCAACGCAGCAGAAAGGGCACGCGAATCGATTCGTCCCACGGTTTCTGCTTCCGCGCCATGCCCTGCGAACCGAGCATATCGCCGTGGTCGGAGGTGAAGACGAGGATCGTGTCGTCGGTCAATCCACACTCCGCCAGCGTTTCGATTATCCGGCCCGTACACTCGTCCAATGCCGAAGCGTGGGCGTAGTAGCCGGCCAGGTCGCGCCGCGCGGCCGCTTGGGCCGCCGTGGGGACGTTGGGCCGCAAGGCGATTTCCTTTGGATCGTACATCGCGCGGAATCGCTCGGGTGCCGTCTGATACGGGTTGTGGGGCGGGCCCAGGGAAAGGACCAGCGCGAAGGGCTCCTGCTGATGCCCGCGGATGTACTGCCGGGCTTCGGCCGTCTGGGCGATGGCGTCGTAGCCTTCCCAATACCGCTTGACGTTTTCATCGCCGTGGTAGTGCGAGTGGTTGTAGTTGTGCGTACACTCGGCCGTCCGCCAGAACCCGAATCCCTGGCGTCGCTCCTTGGGAATGAAACTCGACCGGCCGTGTCCGTCGAGATGCCACTTGCCGATGTAGCCCGTGTGGCATCCGCCGGAGCCGAAAGCCTGGGCCAGCGAGACGGCGTCGTTGCTGAGGCAAACGTCGTTGAGAAACACGCCGTGGCTCAACGGATACTGGCCGGTCATCAGGCTACCCCGATAGGGAGAACAGACCGGGCAGCCGGACACGGCGTTGGCGAAGTTGACGCTCTGCCCGGCAAGCCGGTCGAGATGGGGCGTTTTGACGTTGGGATCGCCCGCGTAACCGGTCGCCTGGGCTCGCCACTGGTCGGTCAGGATGAAGACGACGTTCGGACGTCGCGCGGCTGTATTGCGGTCGTCGGCCGCTGAGACGGTGCCGGGCACCAATGCCGAAGCGGCAGCGCCGAGGGCGGCCGTTTGCAGAAACTGGCGGCGGCCAATGTTCGATGGATTGGTCATGGGGATCTCTCGATGGGATATGGGTGCCACTGGCCTCTCGCCAGTGCTGCTTCGGCTCGTAGCTTGCATCTGGCAGCCCGTTAGTAACCCGAAGCGTGAGCGAGGCGGTAAAGGGGTCGAATCCTCGCAATCCCCGTCCCTCGCTTACGCTTCGGGTTATGATTACCAGCGTCGCCGGGAGTTGCAGCGTACCACGTCGCTTCGTGGCGATCAATTCGCGGAGTGATTCTTGGTCGCTGCCCACTGCAAGCTACGAGTCCAAGAAGCACGGTCAAGATGCCAGTAGCACCTTAACCACCCCAATGATTAAACCATGCTCGCTGCGAGAAGGGAAGCTTTTCCTTCTGCGAGCCGGGTTCGGCGGCCACGCCCAGGGGGAGGAGAATTCGCACCGCCCGGCCGACGGGTACGCCAAGAATTTGGCCGATTTGCTCGGCTACGTCGGCGCGCCGCAAGACGCCGTCGAGCCAGACCGTGGCGTATCCCAGGGCCGTGATGGCCAACAGCATGTTCTCGACCGAGGCGGCACAGTCTTCCACGGCAAACGAAAGCTGCTCGTAAACAGGCCGCGGGTCGGCCACGCAGGCGATCATCGCCCGGGCCGTATTGCAGACGGGGTAATCGACGATTTGGGCGATTTGGCCAAGGGTCTCGGGGGCGTCGACGATCACAAACGACGCGATCTGCTCGTTGCAGGCCGTCGGCGCTTGAATGCCCGCCTGAACGATCTTGGTCAGATCCTCTCGCGGCACGGGCGCGTCGGTAAAATCGCCCCGGTAGCTGTATCGCCGGGCAAAGGCCTCGAAAACGTCCATGATGATTCGCTCCGTCGGTCGGGGGCGTGGGGTAGGTTTCCAACCTGCCTTTTCTGGGGAGATCGAGCGGTAGCCTTGTGGCGATTTTGGCAGGTTGGAAACCTACCCCACTTCTACTTCTCGGCTTCCGGACGGCAGTAGGAGAGCGTCAGCAGAACGTAGCCGCTGACCAGACTGGGATCGCCTTCCAGCCAGCGGTCGTTCTTATTGGTCCAGGAGCCGTCGGCTCGCTGCTTGGAAACCAACTCGGCCCGCAGTTCGGCACGCCAATCGTGCTTCACGCCATCGGCGTCCTCGATCTCGTCGATGTCCATCGCATCGAGCGCTTTGGCAAACATGTGGTAGTAGTAGTACAAGCCGGCGTCGCCCATCCCCGGGTTGGTCTTCAGGTCGTAATGTTTGCTGGCCCACTCGAAGGCCGCTTTGACACGGGGATCGTCGGGTCCCACGCCGGCGTAGATCATGCTCTTGAGACCCGCGTAGGTCATCGACCCGTAGCCTCGCAAGCCGCCGTTGGCCGTCTCGCCCGCCTGACTGGTTCCGCCGGCCGCCGGTGTGTAGTACATGCTGCCATCGGCGATCTTCCCGGCAAACTTGGTCGTGTTGTGCTCGGTTTCCAGGTTCTGGCATCGGTTGACGAAGATCAGGGCCTTCTGCATCGCCTCGTCGTCGGGACCGTTGCCGGCCGCCTTGAGGGCTTCGATGAGGAAACTCGTGTTGGATAGGTCGGGCCGTTCGTGCGTTCCGTATCCGGCTCCGCCGTAGTATTCACTCGACTTGTTGTGACCTTCGTCTTCGTCCCATTGCAGGCCTTTGAGAAACAACTCGGCCTTCTTGACCGTCTTGTCGTAACGCCCGTCGCGGTTGGCCTCGACGAAGCAGAGCAGGGCCAGGCACGTTTCGTAGTTTCGTAGCGCGCTTTCGGGCGCCCCGGCACCGCCGTCGGCCTGCATGTTCTTCTCCAGGTATCGCAGGCTCTTGGCCACCAGCGGATCGTTCGGCGTTCGGCCGTTACGCAACAGGCCCGTGGTCACCACCGAGGTGACTCCGCTACCGGTGAACCCGGAATAGGAACCATCGTCGGACTGCCCTTGGGTGCGGAGAAACTGGACGGCCTTTTCGACCGCCCGTTGATAGGCCGCCGCATCGTCCGGCGCGGGCGACTTGAGCCCTTCGGCCAAGACCGGAAATGCGGCAATCGCCACCGCGACGCCACATAGAAACGGGACGGCAACGGAAAATCGACTAAATCGAACAGCAATCATGGATCTTGTTCTCCGGTCAGGCGACGGGGGTAGATACCGAGGCGATTGCCGGCACCCCCCTATTGCGTGGGGTTATTGGGCGAGACGCGGTTATTTCGAGGTCGGCCACACCGGCGGAGTATTCGTCGAAACCGCCCGCAAGTATTCCGCCCAACCCTATTGTAGCTTCAACGGGGGGCGGAGAAGTTAGCCCGGCCGCCTACGACCGGAAAATTGGCGAATCCGCCGCCCAATCCGGTCGCGAGCGACCGGGCTAATCGCGGCTTTCACTCGACGATCGCCAGCACGTCGCTTTCGCTCATAATCAAGAGTTCATCGCCGTCGACGACGACTTCGGTCCCGGCATAGGCGCCGAAGAGCACGCGGTCGCCCTCGCTGGCTTGAGGCTCGGCTCGGGTTCCATCGCCCAACAGCCGGCCATCGCCGACCGAGAGGACCCGGCCCTGTTGGGGACGTTCTTGGGCCGAATCGGGCAGGACAATTCCGCCGGCGGTGGTTTCCTCCGCGTCCAGTCGTTTGACAACCACGTTTTCGCCCAGGGGCACGACTTTCATTTCGGATGAACTCCTCGTCGGAAAGAACGACCACCGCGGCCGACCGCGACCATCGGGCAACATCCTCACGGCCCGAAAAGCCGACCGGCAAGTCGGAACACAAACGGCCCATTGTTGCACGCTCCTGGATCGTCGACAAGGGTCCGTCGGGCAAGTCGCACGCGGGGCGGGAAAATCCAGAAAAGTCGGTAAAAAAACCTTGCATTTGGACATGTCTTTGGTATGGTAGTCGGTTAGCAGCCCGTTGAAGAATCCAAGCGGAAGGAGGTTGTTGGAGCCTCGGCGAACCCGCCCGCGCGACCACGATCGACCGCTCCTTATAGCGATCTGGAGACACCAGTTCGCGGGGGAGTGCGGTTTTGTGTGCGCAAGGCCGGAAATGGGTCGGTCTTTGGCTAGGACGGGTCGTTGGAATCATCTCCGAGTGACCGGCGGCAGGTGCGGATAACCGCACGGACTGACCGTGCCACTTTTCATGGGCGGGTTTCCGCCCCGGGGGTTCACGGCCCGTGTGGGTCGGTCTTGAAGAAGAAAATCGGCGGACACGCAACACGTCAGGCTCCAACCCTCGGCCGCCCCCCGTTCCCGCATGGGGGGCGGCCCTTTTTCTTTGCTCCTTTCGGGGGGTAGTGCTCGGCCGTTTGGCCCACATGCCCCACCAGCCAATCGTAACCCGAAGCGTAAGCGAGGGAACTCCTCGACTATCCCTCGCTTACGCTTCGGGTTACGATTGGCCGGTGAATAGTCTGAGCTACACGGCTCGAAATCGGCAACCACCATGTCCCCCATCACTCCGCTTCTGCAATTGATCGAAGTCGGTCGGCGCCACTCGTCCGACGATCGATGGTTGCTGCACTCCGTTTCGTTGGCCGTTAAGCCCGGCGAGCGCATTGCCGTGGTCGGTTCCTCGGGGTCGGGAAAAACTCTCTTGCTTCGGGCCATGGCGATGTTGGATCCGATTGATCGGGGTGAAATCCGTTGGCAGCAGCGGCGCGTGGCCGATCATCGGGTCCCCGATTTCCGTGGCCGGGTAATCTATCTCCACCAGAAACCGGCACTGGCCGAACCCACCGTCGAGGCGGTCCTGCGCCGGCCGTTTGATCTGGGCGCACATGCCCAGCGACGGTTCGACAGGGCTCGGGCCGTTGACCTGCTGGCGCAACTCGGGTGGGACGAGTCCTTTCTGACCAAGCCGGTCGAGACACTTTCGGGGGGCGAATTGCAGGCGACCGCATTGGCTCGCGCATTGCAGTTGGAGCCCGCTCTGCTGTTGCTCGACGAGCCGACCGCCGCGATGGATCCCCATGCAGAGGGGCTATGTGCCGATCTGCTCCACCGTTGGGCCGCGGATTCCTCGACCGGTCGTGCCCTGGTCTGGGTGACCCACAAGCAGCGTTTGCGGGATCGGGTGGCCACGCGCCGGCTGGAGGTCCACGAGGGACGCGTTCGAGCCTGACCGGCCGATCCATGTGGCTACCCGAAACGGCGGGTTGATTTTGCCGTCGATGTGGCGAAAATTCACCAGTTAGGGAAAGTCCCGGCGAGTACCCTCCCGCGGGCGTGCGGAACGTGCTATGTTTTCTGAACGAACCGGGCTTGCGCGGCAAGCCGGCAACCGCTTTTTCCAAGGAGTAATGAGATGACTCGAAGACGTGTAGTCGCACCCTCGTTGTTGGTGGTGCTTGCGATCCTGGTGGGAATCGTGGTTCCCGGCTGCGGCGGATGCGGGGAGTCGGCCACCGGTGTCGACGCGGCCATGAAGTACCTGCCCGACGATTGTGCCATGATCGGCACCGTCGACGTGGCCAAAATTCTCGCCCACGAATCGGTTGAGAAGCTCTCTGCCGAGGGAATGAAAGAATTCGAAACGGAAATGGGCATCTCCCCGTCGAAAATTGCACGGGTGACCTTCGGCATGTCCGATTTGGAGGATCCGACCGGGGTGGCGGTCGTCAGCTTCTCCGAGCCGATCAAGAGCGAGAAGATCATTGACAAGTGGAAGGAAACGAACAGCAAGGCGACGGATAAGGACGTCGCCGGTGTCAAGGTATACACCGGCTCCGGGAAGGACGCCATTTGCTTTCCCAGCGAGCAGATCATGGTTGTCGGGCCGGCCGACGCCGTGGAATCCGTGTTGAAACGAGGCAAGAAGGTCGAACTGCCGGCCAAGCTCAAGGCGGCCTGGGAAGGTGTGGGCGACGACAAGACATTGGCCGTCGCCATCGTTATCTCCGAGAAGATGAAGGAAGATTTCCCCGGTCCGGAGGCGGCCAAGAAGATTGAATCGGTGGTCTTCGACGCCACGCTCACCGAGAACATCGACGTGCGACTGAAAGTCGTCTGCGACGGTGAGGAAGCGGCCACGGCCCTGAAGACGGAGGTCGAAGGTCCGATCGCCATGGCAAAGATGATGGTTGCCGGCGCCCCCAAACCACTGGATTCCTTGGGCGAGGTCCTCAAGTCGCTGGAAATCTCGGCCGAAGGAAAGGCCCTGACCGCGAAACTTACCGTCAGCGAGAAAGTCATCGAAACGCTAACGGCAGGCAAGCCGGAAGACCTGCAGGCGGCGGTCGGGCAGATGATGATGGGTGGCGGCCCGCGACCCGGCGAAGGAGAATTCCCCGGCGAAGGAGAATTCCCCGGCGAAGGAGAATTCCCCGGTGAGGAAGAATTCCCCGGTGAGGAAACGCCCACCGATACGCCCGAGGGAGATTTCCCCGAGTAATCGCGCTCGACCGATCTCCTCCGCCAGCGCAAATCGAGCGGGTCCCCGGGTTTCATACCCGGGGGCCCGTTTTTCTGATCGTCCATCCCGGCGCGGCACAGAAGGCTCTTTCAGGGGTGTACATGCGTACCGTTATCTACTATACTGCCGGGTATGACCAAGCCATCTGAAGAAAATGGTCGTTGGTGAATCGCGACGAACCCCCCGGTGGTGTGATGGAAAAGCATGATGAGGCGGCGACCCTCTCGCTTCCGGATGCACGGCAAACGCTGAGCCGCGTGTTCGGCTTCGATGAATTTCGCGAGGGGCAGGAGGAGGTCATCTCGCGGCTGTTGGGGGGGAAGTCGGTCGTGGCGATCTTTCCGACCGGGGCGGGGAAGAGTCTTTGTTATCAATTGCCGGCGATGCTGCTGGAGGGGCTGACGTTGGTCATCTCGCCGTTGATCGCGCTGATGAAGGATCAGGTCGACTTCCTTGTCGAACATCAGGTTCCGGCCGGGCGTCTGGACTCCAGCCTGGATCGCGATGAGACATTGCAGCTTTACGACGACCTGAAGGCCGGTCGAACGAAACTGCTCTACATCTCCCCGGAACGACTGGGCAACGAACGTTTCTTGCACTTGTTGCGGCGTCTGAGCATTTCTCTCTTGGCGGTCGACGAAGCCCATTGCATCAGCGAATGGGGCCACAACTTTCGCCCCGACTACCTCAAACTGGCCGCGCTGGCCCGGCAGTTGCGGGTGGGACGCGTGTTGGCCTTGACCGCCACGGCCACGCCGCAGGTGGCCCGGGATATCGCCGCCGGGTTCGACGTTGCCCAGGAGGACGTGATCCAGACCGGCTTCTACCGGCCGAACCTCAAGCTGGCCGTCACGCCCAGCGAGGCCGCCGGGCGCAAGGACCTGCTCTTAAGGCGTCTGGGCAGCCGGCCCCCGGGACCGGCCATCGTCTATGTGACCCTGCAACGAACGGCCGAGGAGGTTGCCGATTTTCTCTCCCGGGGCGGTTTCGACGCCCGGGCGTATCACGCCGGCATGGAATCCGACGACCGCAACGCCATCCAAGACGCCTTCATGGCGTCGGAGCGGATGGTGGTGGTGGCCACGATCGCCTTCGGCATGGGCGTGGACAAGTCGGACATCCGCTACATCTATCATTACAATCTGCCCAAGGGGATGGAGAGCTACAGCCAGGAGATCGGCCGCGCGGGCCGCGACGGCCGTGAGTCGATCTGCGAGATGCTGGCCTGTGCCGACGACGTGGTGACGCTGGAGAATTTTTCCTATGGCGACACGCCCACGCCGCAAGCCGTGGCCTCGCTGGTCGACGACGTGCTGGGCCGCGGCGACGTGTTCGACGTTTCGGTCCACGATTTGTCCTTCCGCCATGACGTCCGCGTGCTGGTGGTGCGGACGCTGCTGACGTATCTGGAGTTGGAGGACGTGCTCCGCTCCACCCGTCCGTTCTACTCCGGCTACAAGTTCCAGCCGCAAAAACCCTCGGAAGAGATCTTTGCCCGTTTCGATGACCAGCGGGCCGAGTTCCTCCGCGGCATCTTCCGCCACGCCCGCAAGGGGCGCACATGGTTCAGCCTCGACACGGAACAAGTCAGCCGGTCGATGAGCGAGCCGCGGGAGCGCATCGTGGCCGCGCTGGGGTATCTGGAGGAGTCGGGAGATTTGGTGCTGC
Organism: uncultured Planctomycetaceae bacterium; assembly: GCA_964444795.1. Classification (GTDB taxonomy): domain Bacteria; phylum Planctomycetota; class Planctomycetia; order Pirellulales; family Thermoguttaceae; genus JABMRP01. The sequence goes on along the minus strand of CAYUIQ010000032.1, from coordinate 31,964 downwards.
AAGCGTCCGGCGTGCGGCAAGGCTATCGCCTCGATCGCGCGCCGTCGGATCGGGCGGCGCTGTGCGAGTCGCTCAGCCGGCGTTTCCTGCGGCGCGAGGAACAAGACATCAGCCGGGTACAGACGATGCTCCAATTCGCGGAGGAAGACGGCTGCCTGACACGGCATCTGCTGGCCTACTTTGGCCAGCAGCGAGAGGACTGCGGCCATTGTGCCCGCTGCTTAGGTAAAACAGCCCAACCGCTTCCGCCGGCCAAATACCGCCAGCCCGGCGAGTCGGACGCCGAGCCGATTCGCCAACTCCGCGCCGAGGGCCACGCCGCGCTGGCCGCACCCCGTCAACTTGCCCGCTTTCTCTGCGGCCTTTCATCCCCCGCCACCGGTCGCGCCCGCCTCCGCGGTCACCCGATGTTTGGCCGCTTCGACTCGGTGCCCTTTCACCGGGTGTTGGAGTTTGTTTCGTGAGGGGGTGATCGACGATCGTGCCCTCTGTTTGGCCTGAGCCCAAGACTCCTGCAAGGAAGAGACTGCCCGATACGAGGCGCGGGCCGGTTCTCCGGCTCGTGGCAGCACGTAATCAGAGAGAGCGTGTGTGGGGGCAGAGCGTTCTTGGAAAGGAGATTCATGGTGCGTCCGGATGCACCCTACGAGACTCCCGACGCCTTTTCCCGGTGGGGAAGACGGTTGCCCGCCACTACCCCTGGATGTACTCGCGCATGAACTGGTTCTCCATGGCCAGGCGATCGTGTTGGGCCTTGACCAGGTCGCCGATGGAGACGATTCCCACCAGCAGCCCGTCTTGCAGGACGGGTAGATGGCGCATGCGCCGCTCGGTCATCAGCCCCAGCGTATGATCGATCGTATCGGCCGGGGTGCCGCAGATCGGCTGCGCGGTCATGGCGTCGCCCACGACCGTGCCGGCCAGCGACGCTCCCTCGGAAGCACAAGCGTGAAGAATATCGCGCTCCGTAATGATCCCCACCGGTTGCCGGCTCTCGGCCGCCGCATCGGCCGAGCAGACCACCAGCGAACCGATGTTGCAGTCCACCAGTTTCTTCACGACCTCGGCCAGCGTGGCTTCGGGATGGATGGTCTGGACCGCGTTTCCTTTGCCCAGGAGGATATCATGAAGGGTCATGGCCGGCTCACCTCAACGGAAACAGTTCGGGTGGGGGAAGGTCAGTTTTCCAGGACGGTAATTATATCGGCGAACCGGCGCGGGGCAAACGCCTATTTCCCCGGCCGGCGAGGGGGGAGTTCGACGATCCGCAGCTTGCGGAACGAAAGATCAGTGGTCGGGTCGTGTCCCTGGATCATGATCGTACCCGCTTCCAACCGCAGGCCTCGCCGGGGGTTCGGGTCCGGATCCCGGCGATCGGTCCAGTCGGACACCTGGTAGCCATTGACCCAAACGGCCACGTGGTTCCCCAGGGCGTGGATCGTATTGTGGAACCAGGTAAAGTCGTCGGCCACCACACGCCGCGCGTCTTGACGGCGAAAAATACCGCCCGTCCCGCAGTCTTGAGGCTTGGTCCGGTCGTCGTCGAGATAGCCGTTCTGGATCTGCGCCTCGTAGCCGTTCATCGTCTCGCCGGGGATACAGCGGTAGAAGAAGCCCGAGTTGAGCGCTTTGCCGTTGACGAATACCTCCGATTGAAACGTGAAATCGGCGTAACTCCCCTCGGTCTCGAGTTGCCCCCGGCCGTTCTTCACGTTGAGCCATCCCTCGGGCGTTACCGAGAAGACGCTGGGCATGTCGGGATACGTTTTCCAGCCGGCAAGGTCCTTGCCGTTGAAGATGCTCTTCAGTTGAAGCGGTCTGAGTTTGACATTGCGAAACTCGATCTTGCCGGTGCGAAACTGCAGGCCGATGTACCCGCGTCCCAGCGGCTTGGGGTCGGTGTAGTCGAGTACCGTCTTGCCGTCGAGTTTGACGACGAAACGACCGCCCGTGGCCGTCACGTCGAACGTCTGCCAGTCGGCGCTGTCGTGATCGCCCGTGCATCGCTGGCGATTGACGAAGCTGCCGCTGGGAAACTCGCTGTCGGCGGTGTCGGCGATATTCAGTTCATAGCCGTCGCGGGTAACGTCGGCCGGTTTCGGGCTGGTGCGGAGAAACACACCGCTGTTGCCACCCGGGGCGCTGCGGAAATCGACCTTCAACTGATAGTCGGTAAACTGGCTGGTCGTGTGCAACAGTCCCGGCTGACCCTCGCTGGCGGTGATCACGCCGTCGGCGACGGTCCAGTTGATTTCGTCGGCCTTGTCGGCCGGTTTCCAACCAAACAGCGTCTGGCCGTCGAAGAGCAGGACCCAGCCGTCGGCCAATTCCTCGGCCGCGAGTTGATTGGGGCGGGTCTCGGCCGCTTCCAACGGCGTTGCGGCGACAGCCAGGAGGAGTGCGAGCAGCAAAAGCGATAGTTTCCAGACGTGCGGTCGATTCATGGCGGTTCCTCGTGTGAGAGACGAATGGGCCCCCAGCGGGAGTCCGTGGGTCTTCGGCTATTCATCGATAGTAATCACCGGGCTCGCGGGACGCCACCGGTGGGCTTGGTTTCTCGAATTACCGGGTGTCGGTCGGTTGGTCGTGGGCATCCGATGCGGCGAAGTACCGGCTGGCGATCACCGAGGCGACGATCGAGATTGTCAGCAGCCCGGCGACCACGACCAGCGAAACCCAAGTGGGAACCAGATGAACACCTTCGGGATGGCCAAAGAAATGCTCGGCCGAGTAATCGGCGATCATCTTCAACCCTACGAAACCCAGCACGGCGGCCAGACCGTAGTGCAGGTAGCGAAACATGTCGACCACGCCGGCCAGCAGGAAGTACAACGCCCGCAGGCCGAGAATAGCAAAAATATTCGAGGTGAAGATGATGAACGGATCGCGGCTGATGGCGATGATGGCCGGCACGCTATCGACGGCGAACAACACGTCGCTGCTCTCGATGACCAGCAGCACCAGAAACATCGGCGTGATGTACCACAGCCCCTCCTTCTTAACGAAGAACGCGTGGCCGTGCTCGCGGTGATCGCCCTTGGTCACGCGAAAGAACCGCCGGGCCGTCTTCAACACGAAGTTGTTTTCCGGATGGACGTCGGCGCCGCTGTGCATGGCCAGTTTCACCGCCGTGTAGACCAGGAAGACGCCGAAGATGGGAATCACCACGGCAAACTTGGTCACCAGCCCCACGCCGGCCAGAATGAAGATCAGCCGCATCACGATAGCGCCCAGGATCCCCCAGAACAGTACATGGTACTGATACATCATGGGGACCTGGAAGAAGCGGAAGATCACCACGAAAACGAAGATATTGTCCATCGACAGCGACTTCTCGATCAAGAAGCCGGTAAGATACTGTGTGGCCGCTTCCGGGCCGTGCTCCGGCCCATTCATCCACCAGATCACGCCCGTGAAAGCTAGTCCCAGGCTAATCCAGAAGACACTCCAGCCGGTCGACTCCCGAAGACTGGGGGTGTGGTCGTGGCGATGGAACACGAATAGATCCAACGTCAGCAGGAAGACGACCAGCGCGCCAAATGCAAACCAATGCCAATAGGGAAACAAGGTCTCAAGCAAGATACATCGCTCCGGTGCGGGGGGAGGCACGGGACGGTTGGGGCCGGAATGCCTTGGCCAGATTCCAGAGCTGGCCATGCGAAACATCATAGGAGCATCGGGCCACCATCGCAACAGGCTCGATGGCTCCGGAATCGCTCTATCGGGGGGTGTTGCGTGGTGAGTCATATGCGAAATAGCTCTACGGATGGGTGACTATTCATTCCGTAGAACTACATTTCAATCGTGCCGGGGGTGTGGCAAGTCATTTCACTTCGTGCGATAATTGGACTGGACGATTGGCCGGTCGGATCGCGTCACGGGCGACTCGCGGCCGATCGGGAAAACCTGCCTCGGGAAAACCCACCGCGCAACGTTGGACACTCCGCCAAGAGGCCCGCGGACGGCACACCCCGCTTTGACGATTGGCGGCCGGCAACTCCAGGGCGAGGGGAGAAGCCGGATCGAGTAGCATAAAGTTCGCTGTGGGACCCGCGATTGAAGAAGAGGTCATTGCGATGCCATGCTCTTGTTGCGCCCGACGTGGGCCGCTTGTCGTACTGTTACTGTTGGCCCTCGGTTCGGCGTTGCCCGCTGGGGGACAAGAGACGGCGGCGACGATCCAGTTCAACGCCGCCTTGGGGGCCAATAATCGGGGCGTCTACGAATTGGCCGAGCCGGCCTGGCTGAAGTTTCTGGCCGATTTCAAGACCGATCCTCGCGTCGATCGGGCGCACTACCATCTGGGATACTGCTACCTCCAGCAGAACAAGCTCGATCAGGCCATGGCGAACTACCAAACGGTGATCGCCAAGTATCCGGCTTCCGCCCTGCTGGAATCGGCCTATTTCAATCTGGGAGTCACTCAATACCGTTTGGGCCGCGCGGGCAAGGAGGAGATGTTCGACAAGGCGGCCGAGACGTTCAACGCTTCGCTGTCGAAGTATCCCCAGGGCAAGCACACCGCCGAGGTTTTGTACTTTCGCGGCGAGGCCTGCTACTTCCGGAAGAACATCCCTGCCGCGGCGCAGATGTACGGCCGGCTGGTCAAAGAGTACCCGGAACATCGCCTGGCAGCCAACGCCCTGTTCAATCTGGGCGTTGCCCAGGAGGAACTCAAGCAACACGAAGCGGCCGGCCGCACGTACGACGACTTTCTGAAGCGGTTCGCCTCGCACGCCTTGGTGCCCGACGTCACACTGCGCCGGGGCGAAACGTTCTTCGCCGCCGAGCAGTACGAGACGGCCGGCAAGTGGTTTGCCTCCGCGGCCTCTCGAGAGGGATTCGCGGATCGCGATCTGGCGACGATGCGCCAGGCGACCGCCCTAGCTCGACTGAAACGCTACGAAGAGGCCGGCTCGCTGTACAAGTCGGTGGCGACGGAATTCCCGAAATCGACGAGGATCATTGCCGCGAATCTGGCCGGCGGCCGGGCCTACTTCCTGGCGAAGAAGTTGTCCGAAGCCCGCCCTCTGCTGGACGGTGTGGTCAACGCGGGTGGAACACCGGCCGTGGAAGCGGCCCACTGGATCGCCGAAAGTCTCCTTGCCGAGAAGAAGCCGGCCGAGGCGCTGGCGATGGCCGACAAGGTGCTCCCCCACGCCGCACAGAGCGCCTATCACGCCGAACTGCTGCTGGACAAAGCCGACGCCCTTTACGAAATCGACGCCAGCCGTGGCAAGGCGATTGCCGTATACGCCGACGTGGCGAAGCAGTTTCCCCAAAATGCGGTCGCGCCGGAGGCCCTGTACATGGCCGCGTTTGCTTCGCTGAAGACGGGAGACTATCGCGGGGCGATCACCCACGCCCGCACGTTTCTGGCCGCCCATGCCGCGGACCCCTACGCGTCGATCGTCATGGGCGTGGCCGCCGAAGCCAACCACCGGCTCAACGAGTTTGCCGAAGCCCGGCGACTCTACGAGTTGCTGTTATCGAAATACCCCACCGCCGCCGACGCGGAACTCTGGAAGGTACGTCTCGGCCTGATTCTCTACAGCGAGAAGAACTACCAAGGGACCATCGACGCGTTGCAGAGCGCGCTGCCGCAAATCCACAAACCGGAGCTGCTGGCCCAAGCCCATTATCTGCTGGGCAACAGCCGGCTGGCTTTGAAGCAGAACGATCCGGCGATCGTCTCGCTCGAAGCGTCGTTGGCCGCCAAGCCCGACTGGCTACAGGCCGACGAAACGCTGCTGGTCCTCACGAGCGCTTATCGGCGGAGCGGGAAACTTGAGCTGGCCAGGAAGTCCGTCGAGAAAATGCTCGCCCAGTTTCCACGGAGCACCCGGCTCGACGAGGCCCACTACCAATTGGCCGCGTGTTTGCACGACGCCAAGGACTACCCCGCGGCGGCGACGGAATATCAACGGGTCGTCACCGATTGGCCCGCCAGTTCGGTGCTCACCGACGCGCTGTTCGGATTGGGTTGGGTCCAGTTTCGGCAGCGTGGCTTTGCCGAATCGGCCGCGACGTTTACCCGGTTGATCGACAAGCATCCGCAGTACGGGAAGATTCCTCAAGCCCGCTACGCGCGCGGCCGGGCACGGCATGAATTGAAGCAGTTCGCTCCGGCGATCGAAGACATCCAGGCGTTGCTGGCGGCCAGTCCGTCGCGGACCGAGAAATCGGAAGCCGCCCACGTGTTGGGGCTTTGCCAGATGGGCTTGAAGAAACCGGCCGACGCGGTGACGACGTTCCGGGCCATCTTGGCCGAGCATCCCGAGTACGGCGACGCCGACAAAGTGTATGCCGAGTTGGCCTGGGCGTTGAAGGCGGCCGGCCAGAAGAAAGAGGCGACCGAAACATTCACCCAGCTTGTCGTCAAGTTCCCCGAGAGCCCCTTGGTGGCCGAGAGCAGTTACTGGGTCGCCGAGGCCGAGTTCGAGGCCGGCAACTACCCCGTCGCCGCGGTAGCCTACAGCGAGGCACGCAAGCGGACCAAGGATCTGGAACTGGCCGAAAAGGCCTGCTACAAGCTGGGGTGGAGCTATTTTCGGCAGGGCCAACCGGAGAAGTTCCAGCGCGCGGCCGATTGGTTCGCCTTCCAGTGTGCCACCTATCCGGCCGGGAAACTGGCCTCCGACGGTGCCTTTATGCAGGGCGAATGCTACTTCAAGCTGGAGAAATTCGCCGACGCTCTGCAAGCCTACAATCGCGTGAAGGCGCCGACGGGAAAGGACTTCCGGATGCTGGCCATGCTGCACGCCAGCGAGGCGGCCGGTCTGGCCGGCAACTGGACCGATAGCCTCGCGCGCATCAAGCAATGCATTGCCCAGTTCCCCGATTCCCCGCTCATGTCGCAGATGCTCTTCGCCCAAGGACGCGCCCAAAAGGAACTCAAGCAGTACGACCAGGCGCTGACCTCGCTGCAGGCGATCATCGATACCAAGACCACCGAGGAGATAGCCGCCCGGGCGATGTTCATGATCGGAGAAGTCCATTTTGACATGGGTAAACACGCCGACGCGGTGATGGCCTTCTACAAGGTCGACGTCTACGGATATCCGAAGTGGCAGGCCAACGCCCTCTACGAAGCGGCGGTCTGCCTCGAGGTGATGAAGAAGCCGACGCAGGCGATCAAGCAGTATCAAGAGGTGATCGAAAAGCACCCCAACAGCGATCGCGCGCCCGACGCCCGGGCTCGGCTGAAGAACCTGACCCCAGGAGAGTAACGCTCGACGCGCCGCCAGAAACACCAACCTGCGCCGCCGTGCGAAACGCGAAGTTTGGAGAAGAGGACCGCCGATGAACATTCCCCGAAATTCCACCCGCTCGCCGACCGCCGTGCTCCCCCGGCTTATCGTCGCGGTGGCACTGACGGCCTGCATCGGGCTCCTGGGTCCCATGTCGGCCCACGCGCAAGTCGATCCGGCCGACCCCATTCTTCCGCCGGCGCCGGTAGCCGGTGTGGGCGGGGATACCGGGACCACTGCTCCGCCACCGCCCTCCGAGACCGGCGGCGCCCCTGTGGTTCAGCCGGATGTTGCGCGCCGCATGGCGGAAGCCGAAGCGCGGGCCAAGGCCGATCTGGCCGCCGAGGAGGAGACGGATGCGTCCCCGGACGATGCCTCGGCGCCGGTGGACGTGCCCCAGCTCAACGTGCTCGATCTGCTGGCCAAGGGCGGTCCGCTGGTCTGGCCGATTTTGGCCGTCTCGCTGATCGTGGTGATGTTTGGCGCCGAGCGATTTCTCGCCTTGCGCCGCGGCAACGTCTTTCCGGTCCGCCTGGACGAGGGCCTGTGGCAACTGTCCTCGCAAAGGGGTGGTTTCGATCCGCGCCGGGCGTACCAGTTGTGTCAGCAGTTTCCCTCGGCCGCCGCGACGGTTGTGCAAGCCATGCTGCTGAAGGTCGGCCGGCCCCATTCCGAACTGGAACACGCCGTTTCCGAGGCCAGCGACCGCGAAGCCGCGCGCCTTTACGCCAATGTCCGCTGGATCAATCTGGCTGCCGCGATCAGCCCCCTGTTGGGCCTGTTGGGTACGGTCTGGGGGATGATTCAGGCCTTCATCGCCACGGCCGTGTTGCCGACCGGGGCCAACAAATCGCAAGAACTGGCCAAGGGGATTTACCAGGCGCTGGTGACCACGTTTGTCGGTCTGGCCGTGGCCATTCCGGCCGCCGTGATGGCCCACTGGTTTGAGGGGCGGATCCAGAAGTTGTTTCGCCAGTTGGACGAGAAACTGCACGGATTGCTACCCCAGTTGGAACGTTTCGAGGGACGCGTCCGGGTAAGCCACGATCAATTGACCCAACCGCCGGGCAGCCAGACACCGCCGCCGGTCATCCAGGATCCGGCCCGACCGGGTGATCCCGCAAGGAGTCAGCCGCGCCGCCAGGGGGCCGACGGTAACTTGGGCTCCGGAAGGCCGGCCACCACGCGGGAGTAGCCCCTCGGCAGCGCCATTTGGTACAATCCCCAGGAGCGGGAACCCAGGAGCGGGAACCATGACGGTCAAAATCGAAAAAAGCGAGGCGTTGTCCAATCTCGGGATGACGCCCTTGATCGATATCGTCTTTCTGCTGTTGATTTTTTTCCTCGTGGCGACCGAATTCGCCGAGGAAGAACGGGAGATGAGCGTCCAGGTCCCCGAGGCCAGCGAGGCCAAGCCCTTGACCAGTCGACCCGAAGAAATCTTCGTCAACGTCACTGCCGAAGGCAAATACTACGTTACCGGCAAAGTGGTAACCCTGGAAGAGTTGTTTCCCATTCTCCGCCAGGCGTCGGTCAACAACCGGCATCAGCCGGTCATTGTCCGTGCCGACCGGCGCTGCCGTTGGGAGTTCGTCATGGCGGTGATCAATGCGTGCGGCAAGGCCAAGATTCGCGACTGCCGGGCGACAACCATCCAGAGCAGTTGAGCAGGGCATCCAGAGCAGTTGAGCAGGGCATCCAGAGCAGTTGAGCAGGGCATCCAGAGCA
>CAYUIQ010000032.1:0-22886 GCA_964444795.1 uncultured Planctomycetaceae bacterium | reverse complement strand
GTTAAGTAAGGATTTCCGGTATGGCCGAGACATCCAACACAATCCGACGTATTCGCGTACACGACGCGCATCCGGTCGGTTTCGATGAGCGGAACTGGCCGGTCAATTGCGCGCTGCTCATCCTCGCCGGGTTCGCGGCCGGGATCATTATCGCGACCAGCCGGTTCGACGATCCGCACCTGCTGCACAACGCCTGGTTTCGCTTGTGTACGCTGGTCGTGTCGACCGGCGCGCTGTTCTGGATTGCCGCCCGCACCAGCGGTACGATGCGCCGGCGGATGCAACTCTGCTTGTTGGTCAGCGTGCTGATCCACATGTGGATGGCCATGTATCTTCACCGGCATTACCTGAAGATGACGGCCGAGGCCGAGCGGCAACGCAATTCGATTGTCATTCCGATGGATCCGGTGACCATTCCCGAATATTATCGCTCGCCCGAGGAAGAGCGAGGCAAGCTTGAGGACTTCGAGCAGCCCGTCGACGTGGAGACGCCGCTGGCCAGCGATCCGGAGTTGTTGGACAAGCGGCTCATCGAGCCGACCCCGCCGCGGCCCGAAGATCGTACGCAGCGAACCGAGGATTTGGCCCGGTCGCAACGGCCCGACCCGCTGCAAATCGAGCGCGCCCAACTACCGGCCCCGCGCCGGGCCGACACGATGGCCGGGGGACAAATCAGCCGCCAGGATCTGCACGACGCACCGCAGCCGGACGAGGTGAAATCCGAGATCGAGCGGCTGTCGCCGAAGAAGACGTCGCCCCATCAACTACATGTCCCGCGTTCCAGCGACGATTGGCGACCGCACACGCCGCAAACCTTCACTCACAGGCCGAACGACTCGCAACCGCGCCAAGCGCGTCTTCTCGACGGGACCGACCGGCCGGTTCAACACGACTGGACCCAAGCCCGGGCCGAGTTTCAGGACGCCCCGACGACCGATCGTCGGCCAACCGACCCGGCCCCGCACTTCCAGGATCGCACGGAGCCTTTGCAGCGATTCGATGCGGCGCCCTCACAGCCTCCCCGCGAGTTGAATCCTGCCCGTCAGGACATCGAGCACCAGGCCGCGCGGCCCGAGTCGGCCAGTCCGACGATGCCCCGGCCGTTGCCCCAGATGCCCGTGAAGCTGACAACCCCCGATCCCCGGCGAATGACGACTCCGCGCGATCCCGATTCCGGTGAACCGACCCCAGGACCTCGCCAGCGGACAGCCCAAAACAGCGTCGCACCGCAGGGCATCGCCGAAAACCAGTCGCCGACCACGCTACCCGCGTCCGCGACCGATCGGGCCAACCCGTTCGATCTTCGCGAGCCGGGTGCCGCGGGAGAGATCGCGCGGTCGCAGCCGGCATTGCCTGACGGCTCGGACGCGCGGAGCGACATCGTGGCCATGGCCCCCACGGCCGACCAGTTATTGCCCAAGAGTATCTCCAGTGAGCCCGATCGAGCACGCTCGCAACCCAATGACGCGGAACCGGAAGACGATCCCGCCTCGCCGACCCAACGGCCAAACGTCGAGATCGAAGCGGCCGCCGACGGTTCGCTCCAAGAGGCCCTAACTCCCGGCTCAAGCGGCGGCAATCCGCGAGGCAGCGGCCCGGCTCTGCCCCGTAGCGATTCCGCCCTTCGACATGGCGGGACCGGCGGGCCGACGGGAAATGCGACGACCGAGGGCGAGGATCAACTGGCCATGGCCACCGGCTCGGCACATTTGACCGGCCCCCTGGGCGGAAGCCGAGTCCGCGGGCGTAGCGATCCGGCCCCGTTTGCCGGCACAACGGAATCATCCCGCGGGCGAAGGTCCGCGGCCGATCTTCTGCCGGAAGCCGACGCGGCGGCGGAAGGCTCGGCCGGCGGCGAACTCTCCCCGCACCAGACCGGGTCCCCAACCACGACCGCGGATCCGACACCGCCTTCGGCCGGCACACCCTCGGACCAACTCGCCGCAAAGAGCATGGGCACGTCTCCGTCGGCTCGGACGGACGGTATCGGGCGAACCGCATCGCCGCTCGGCGAGGCCACGCCGATCGGCGATCTCCTCCGCGCTCGCCGCGAGCAGGCCCAGCCCACCGGAGCCGACGCGGGAGGCGAGGACTCGCCGGCCAGACGCCCCGGATCGAGCACCCCCATCGCAGCCGTTGACGCCGATCTCGGGCCGTCGGAAACCGGCGCACCCGGTGGCGAATCGTTGCTGCCGAAGTCGGCCGATTCCGACTTGCTGGCACACGTCGATGCGGGCGAGTTCGCGCGTTCGATGGGCACGGCGCCGCGGACGGCCGCGGGTCAATCCGCGACCGCCGCCGACGTGAGCCCGGGCACGCTTCGTCTGGAGGGCAGTCCGCTTGGCGATCCGCGGAATGTACGCCCCGAACCGACGGCCATCCATGAACCGGCCGCCGCGGCCCATCGGGTCGCGGGACCCGCCGCCGGGGTCGACGACGGCGGCGAGCAGGCCCAGTCGCTGGAACCGGTCGAGACGGCGGCCGGCCACGGTGAGTCGACTCCCGATTTCGGCCCGACCCTGGATACGGCCACCACGGGCGGCGGAAATTTGCCGGTCCGGATTTCGGCGGCGCTGAACAAAGGAGGGTTGGACGTGGTCGCCTTGCCGCAACTCGGGCTACCGACCCGCCGGGCTCGCCGCGAGAGCGAAGTCGTTCACACGGCCGTCGCCCGATTCCTCCTGCCACGAAGCGGCGGAGAAGTGTTCGCCGACGGGACCGCCTTGGAAAACCCGGCCGCCGCGTTTAGCCGCCGCGACCCGGGCATCCGGGGCCAAGAGGCGCGGAAGTTCGGCGGCACGCGAGAGGAGAGCGAAGCCGTGGAGCGGGGCCTGGCCTTCCTGGCCGATTGCCAGTTTCCCGACGGACATTGGAGCTTCACCGAACTGCCCGACGGCGCTGGGGGAACGGGCGACGCGGCCTTGGGTGACACGCCTTGCGACACGGCCGCCACGGGGCTCGTGCTGCTGTCCTACTTGGGCAACAACTACACGCACATCGAAGAAAAGTATCGCGATCAGGTGCGCCACGGGATCGACTGGCTGGTGACTCATCAGGCGGACAACGGCGATCTGTTCTCCCGCGCCGGCGGCAACGCGGGCACGCGCTTCTACAGCCACGGGATCGCCACCATCGCGCTGTGCGAAGCCTACGGCATGACCTGGGATCCCGAGTTGCGCAAGCCGGCCCAGAAGGCGATCCAGTATATCGTCGATTCGCAGAATCCCAAGCAGGGCGGCTGGCGTTACACGCCCCGGGCGCAGTCCGACACCTCGGTCACCGGCTGGCAGTTGATGGCCCTGAAGAGCGCCCAGATGGCCGGGCTGGAGGTTCCCCAGGAGACCCTCGACGGCGTGCGTCAGTGGCTCGATTATGCCCAAGCGGAAAACGATCCCTCGCAATACCGCTACAACCCCGAGGCCGAGGATACCGAGCAATGGCAGCGCCGCCACGGCCGCGTGCCCAATCGGGCGATGACGGCCGAAGGACTGCTGATGCGGATGTACCTGGGTTGGAAACCCGACCATCCGGCGATGATTAAGGGGGCCGACTACCTCCTCGCCAATCCGCCCCAACTCGGCGCCAACCCCCGCCGCGAGACGCTCCGCGACGCCTACTACTGGTACTACGCCACGCAGGTCATGTTCCACATGCAGGGCGATCACTGGAACTCTTGGCACGACCGGTTGCGACCGCTGCTGGTGAAAAGCCAGATCGAGACCGGCCCCTGGTCCGGCAGTTGGCATCCCAAGGGCTCGGTCCCCGACCGCTGGGGAGCCGAAGGCGGCCGCCTCTACGTCACCAGCATGAACCTACTCATGCTGGAAGTCTCTTACCGCCACCTCCCACTGTTCGACGTCTTGGGCGAGAAACCGTAGGGGCGCCGGCTCTTCGCCTACTAATCGCTAATCCGCTTCGTCCTGAATATAAGTCTGCTCGCGGTACGTGGCGGCGACGGCGATAAAAACGACCGCGGCGGCCAACATCAAGGCGGCGAAGAACCAGTAGTACTCCGAGTCGGTCATCTTCGTGGTGCCGTCGGCGTTGACGTTGAAATGGTTCACCAGTGCGGTGAACACGTTGCCGGCCGACACGGCGAGGAAGAACAACCCCATGACCAGCGACTTGGCCTTCTTCGGAGCCTGCGTGTACGAGAATTCCAATCCCGTGATCGAAACCATCACCTCGGCCGCCGTGAGGATCACGTAGCCGAACAACTGCCAGATGATGTTGGGCATCTCGGCCAGGCGAAACTCGGCAAGCGTGACCGATCCGTCGCCGTCGGTGTCGAGCCGAGTATGCAGCCGCCCGGCCGACGAGCTGTCCTGCTCGCCGGCGAAGTGGAACTCCTCGGACGAAACGCGCCGATCGGCGTTGGCGTCCAGCTTGAAGAAGGCGCGTTTCAACACATCGTCGTCGAATTCATCCGCCGAGAGGCCTTCGCTTTTGTTGTGGTCGAGCGTCTTGTAAGTTTTCTCGACCTTCTCCTTATGTTTCTCCCAGGCCGAGAGGAACTCTTCGTGTGTGATGGCGTCGCGGTCGCGCTTGTCGATTCCCTTGAATGTACGGTCGAGGAAGTCGTCGTCCGGTTTGTCGGTCAGTTCGCCTCGCAGCCAGGCGGGAACTTTGTCGGCGATGGCGGCGAATTCCTCGCGGTTCAATCCATCGCCCTCGCTGGAGTCGAGCGAGACAAATAGCTGCTCGGCACCATCGCGGTCGATTTCGTCGGGAAAGTAGAACTCGTCGAGCGAGATCCGGCCGTCGGCATCGGCGTCGACCTGGGCGAAGCTCTGCGTGACGGCTTCGCTTTGCGGGCCGGCCTCGATCTTCATCTCGATCCATGCCGGCACGGCGGCGGCCCCGCACGCGAGAAACAGCCCGATGCAGATCTTCCGCAGCGGCGTCATCGTGAAGACGCGGCTGACCGCCGGGTAGACGACGTAGGCGAACGTGGGAATGAAGATGAGAATGAGGATCGAGTTGACAGCTTGGATTTGCGAGGGCAGCCAGGTCACGCCCATCCAATACCGGTCCATCCGATTGGCCTGCAACACCCAGGCCGAGCCGGTCTGGTCGAACACGCACCAGAACATGGCGATGAAGACGTAGATGAGGCAGAGTTTACCCAACGCCTTCACGCCCTCGGCACTGAACGCTTCGGCGAAGAATTTCCGGCCGCTCGGCGGTACGTGAATAAACTTATGGCGCCCCAGCCAGAAGACGAACGTGGCCAGGAACATCAGTACGCCGGGGACGCCGAACGCCAGCTTCGGTCCGCTCAGGTCCAACAGCAAGGGGGTCAGGAGCATCGAGGTCGCGGCGCCCAGATTGATGGCGAAATAGAACCAACCGAAGACCTTCTCCAGAAGATGCTTATTGGTGGCTCCGAACTGATCGCCCACATGGGCCGAGACACACGACTTGATTCCCCCGGCACCGATCGAGATGAGAATCAACCCGGCAAACAGCCCGATGCGTGTCTCGTTGACCGCCAGAGCCAAATGCCCGAGGCAGTAGACCAGCGACAGGGTCAAGATCGTGCGGTACTTGCCCAGCAGGGCATCGGACACGATCGCTCCGAGGAAAGGGAAGAAGTAGGCGCTGGCGACGAACAAATGGAAATAGAATTTGGCCGTCTCCTCGGTCATCACGTCGAGTTGGCCACCGAAACCCATGAGGTGTTTGGTCATGAAAATGACCAGGATGGCGCGCATCCCGTAGAACGAAAACCGCTCGGCCGCTTCGTTGCCGACGATGTAGGGGATCCCCGGCGGCATGGAGGTCGAGGGGATGGGGGCCGAGCGATATTTGGGTTCGGTCATGGGCATCGGGTTCCTTGGGGCGTTGAGAGGCGTCACCGCGTGGCGTGATCATCGGGGGGCGCGAACACGGGCAAAGTGTCCACTTTAGCGACCCGCCGGGCGTGACGAAACCGCTGAGGCGGGCTATTGGCGGGCGGCCCCGCCGGAAGACCCCTCTGGCAGGTTTCCGGGTTATGTCTTTCGGGGGGCGATTCTTTGCGAAGCTGGATTCGCAAGAAGTCAGCCGGTTTGGGAGTCAACGACCCAATTTCACCTGAATTCTTGCGAATACAGTTCCAGAGGCGGAATTTGTTGAAGTTTTCGCGATTTCACGGAACCTCTCGATGGCTGCGGGGTTCTAATACAGAGCACAGATGCGTGCAGCGTGCCCCGGATTCCACGACTCGGCCCTGACCCGCCAACCTCTCCCCCCCCGCTTGGCGGTCAGGAGATTGCCGGTTCTGGAATCGGAGGCAAATCTGAAGAGCCACTGGCATTGCCCGCCGGTGGCTTTTCTTTTTGTCCCGATCTTTTTTCACCGTTTCGTGCCTTTGGTGGTCAAGAGGCGTTGAAAAAAGTCGGTTCCCGCGTAATAAAATAGGTAGGCACCGAGGGATTCGACAGAGCGGTCTCGCCAGTCCCCGGGTCGGTGCAGGGGAAGCATATCGGGAGGTACGTCGTGCTGCGGTTTATGTTACGGTCCAAGATCCATCGGGCGACCCTGACGGGCACCGAATTGGACTACGAGGGCAGCATTGCCATCGAC
Source organism: uncultured Planctomycetaceae bacterium (assembly GCA_964444795.1). GTDB lineage: Bacteria > Planctomycetota > Planctomycetia > Pirellulales > Thermoguttaceae > JABMRP01. Next base: position 16,319 of record CAYUIQ010000032.1, on the reverse strand, counting down.
CGGGATCTGATGGAGGCCGCCGACATGCTGCCCGGCGAACAGGTTCACGTCCTGAACCTCAGCAACGCCTCGCGCTTGGTCACCTACGTGATCGAAGCGCCGGCCGGCAGCGGGACGATGCTCTTAAACGGTCCGGCGGCGCGATTGGCCGTGGCCGGCGATCAAGTGATCGTGCTCTCTTACGGCGCGCTGTCGGACGAGGAAGCCCGCTCGGCGGCGCCGACGATCGTGCATGTCGACGAGCGAAATCGCGTGGTCCAATCGCGGTAGGCGATCGCTCCGGGCTAACCGCCTTCGGGCAAGCGATTGATCTCGGCGCGGTTGGCGCGGATGATCTGGGCCTCGGAGCGGAGCTTCTTGGCCGCTTCGCTGTTGGCCGGGTCGAGACGCACCAGTGCCGCGGCCAGCGCTTCCATGGTCAGCGCCCGGTCCAGGTGGTCCTTGAACAACGATTCTTCCTCAATGCTCAATGCTTTCTCGAGATACGTCCGCGCGTCGGCGAATTTGCCTTGACGTCCGTAGAGTATTCCCAGGTCGTGGCAGAGGCGGGCCACCATGGGGTGCTTGTCGCCGAGGACTTTTTCGGCCCAGCGGATGAGGTGAGGGTAGTCCTTGACCGCCCTGCTCGGTGCGCTCAATGCGACGAGGTCGGCGCGGGCGGCGATACGCTCGGCGTGGAGGTAGTCTTCCGTCTTCCCGCTCGAGGTGAGCTTCCAGGGCCCGAAGAGCTCCTCGCGAATTTTCTCGGCCCGTTTGAGATATTGGTATGCATTCTTGGCGTAGAGTTCTGCCTGGTCGTCATGGGTTCGGGCTTCTTCGACGCGGCCCTCGCGCTCGGCTTTTTCGGCGAGTAGTATCTCGGCCTCCCAGCGAAATCGTTCGCATCTGCCTGCCACCTCACAAGCCACGGCGACGGAGAGATGATCTTCGTCCAACTCCTTCTCGGCGGCGCCAAGAACGTCCTGGCAGAGTTTCGCGGCCTCATCCAACCTGGCGTTGTCCGATGCGGCCTCCGCGGCACGGACCGGCTCAAGGCACGCGGCGGCGAGGTCCAATTGGGTCTTCGCGAGGTACGGATGATACTCGCGGAGTGCCGCCGCGGTTCTGTCCCTTGCGCGACGAAAGTGGATTTCGGCCGGGTCGTAGCAGGATTGCCTGGCGAAGTGAGTGGCCAGCGTGTTGTTTCCCGCGGCAACATTGGGATGGTCGTCGCCAAAGGTATTCTCGAACGCCTTCAAGGTGGCGGCAGCGGCTTGCAGGGCGTCGACTTCCGAGCGTTCGACGGCCAAGTCGAGCATCGCCGTCGTGTTCATGCTGATGGCACGAATCGGATGCCCTTCGGGCAGCGCGTTGTCGCGAATCGCCACGGCCTGCTCGTTCAGTTCCCGAGCTCGCGCGTAACGTCCCATGGTGAGCTCAAAGACGGCGAGGTTTCCCAGGATCGCGCCGGTGCGGGGATGTTCACCGCCCAGGGCATGGGTCATGTTGGCAAGGGCGTCGTTCAGACGCCCCCTCGCTGCGGGATACTTCGCACGCAGCAGATCCAAAGCGCCCTGGTTGTTGGCGCTGGCGGCCCAATAGGAGGCAAGGCGGTTCTTTTCTTCGCCGCCGCTGGTGGCCTTTTCCTGGGCTTGGGTCCAAATCTCTCGGGCTTCTTCACCGAGCAGTTCGGTCCGCCGGTACTCTTGTTCGGCGGCTTCGACGGCCTTCTCGGCGTCGTCTCCCGCGGCTTTGCGATCCAGCCGCTTCTCGTTGCTCAACAAGCCGTGGGCGATACGAATCGCCGCTCGAACGTGCAGGCACAAGGCGCGGCCGGGGTCCTCGGCAGGGAGTTGCTCCGTTGCCCGACGTGCCTCTTTTTCGGCCTCGACGTACTTTCCGACGTGCATCCAGGCTACAGCCAACTGGGCTCGAACCATCGGTTCGGCGGGCATCATCACGACGGCTTTTTGGTACTGCGTGACCGCCTCGGAAAAGTCGCCGGCATAGAGTTCGATTTGCGCGCGGGCGAGTTGAGCCTTCTTCTTGTCGCGGATCTGCCCGGTTTCCACACCCTCGGCCAGTATCTCCCGAGCCTCTCCGAATTGCCCGGTTACCAGGGCTTTCATTGCCAGATCGTAGGGATCGGCGTCTTCGTCGATGTACTTCTTGGCCAACTCGGCCAGTCGCGTCGGCAGGATTGGCGGTTGTGCGGTGGCCAACTGCCGGTCGGGCAGCACGAGAACCACGGCCAAGATCTCCTCGCCCAGCCCAACGGCGAGGTCTCCGACTTGCACCGCCCGAACCGTGACCGGGGCCCAGGGAGTAAACCACCACGCCGCCACGACCACGAACAGCGCCGCCGCGACCAATGCCCGCCGGCTGACTTCGCCGAGAATCGGCAGATCGATCATCTGCTGCTTGCGTTTGCGTGCCGACCGGAGTTCCTTTCCATAGTCGATGTGTTGACCGCGGCGCAGGCGACGCACCAAGTCGTCTTGCTCTTGTTTTTGGCGGGTGGCACAGACAAAAAACGCCACCGCCAACCCCGCGTTGACCAATCCCAGCAACCACGGCCAAGGCTTGGCAAGCTCGTTGGGGAAAAGATAATAGGCCGCCAGAAGGAAGGCCACCAGGGCAAGGAAGGTCAGCGGCCCGGCAACGGACCACTTTTTTCGTTTCTTACCCAACAGCGGGTGGCTTGCCTCGGTCGGATGCCGCGACTTCTTGGATTTCGCCATCACCGATTGAACGTTTGGAATGAGAAGAAGTGTGAGATAAACTGTCCAAGTGTAACACCTTCGGGTGGGGAACGCAAATTGCTCGAACACGGCCCCAACGCGGCGCCGCCACAGCCCGAACACTACGCTCCGGTGGAAGGGGAGCCCCGGATCGTCACGACTCCCGTGGGGGGCGAGGAGGTGTGACGATTGCCCGGACTGGTCGGGCTCCGTTTCCCGGGCCGGGCTGTTCGCGTGTGCCACCGCCGTGCGAAACGGTTGCCCATGCTAGGCTTTTCCTGAAAGCCGTGCCGTGAAAGTAGTCCCCCCCTCCCCATAATCACGCGACGCGATTTCAAGGGTACGCAGACGTGGACTCGACGCTCCTTTTTCAACAATTGGGTGTTTCCGTGCTCTTGGGTATGCTCGTGGGCCTTCAGCGCCAGCGAGCCAATTCGCCCATGGCCGGACTCCGTACGTTTCCGTTGATTACCGTCTTGGGCACCGTCTCGGCCGCGCTGGAGACGGTGCTTGGCGGATGGGTCGTGGCTGCCGGATTTCTCGCCCTGGTGGTCGTTTTGCTGCCCGGCGGTCTGGCGAAACTCAAAGATCCCGAATCGACACGCGGAACCACCACCCACGTCACCGTGCTGCTGATGTATGCCGTGGGCGCGTTTCTGGTGGTCGGCCCGCTGGAAGTTGGCATCGCCATCGGTGGCGGCGTGGCCGTCTTGCTCCAGTTCAAGCCGGAGTTGCACAACGTGGCCCGGCGGTTGGGCGACGCCGATCTCAAGGCCGTCATGCAATTCGTCCTGATCACCTGCATCATTCTGCCCGTGTTGCCCAACCAGACCTACGGTCCGTTGGACGTGCTCAACCCGTTCAAAACGTGGCTGATGGTCGTGTTGATCGTGGGCATGAGCTTGGGTGGGTACATCGTTTACAAGTTCTTGGGTCGCGAGGCGGGAATTCTCTTGGGTGGGATCCTCGGAGGCGCGATCTCCAGCACGGCCACCACCGTGAGCTATGGCCGGCAGGGCAAGCTCGGGACTCGCGGGTCTCGAACGGCGGCCATTGTGATCATGATCGCCTCGACGGTCGTATTCGTGCGCGTTCTGATCGAAATTGCCGTCGTCTCGCGCGGCTTTCTGTTGACGGCCGCGCCGCCGATCCTGATTCTCATGACGCTCACGCTTCTCCCGTCGCTGGTGCTCTGGTTTCGCGTGCGCCGAGAACCGAGTGAGCTACCCCAACAGGAGAACCCCACGCAACTGAAATCGGCGATCGTCTTCGGCGTGATGTATGCGCTGGTGCTGCTGGCCCTGGCCGCGGCCCGAGAGTACGCCGGCGACGAAGCTCTTTACGTGGTGGCCGGGATCTCCGGCCTGACCGACATGGACGCCATTACCCTCTCGGCCGCTCAGATGACAATCGGCCCGGATGGGATCGCTGCCTCCGACGCCTGGCGGTTGATCGTCGTTGCCGCGCTGGCCAACCTCGTGTTCAAGGCCGCCTTGGTCGGCGTGATCGGTCATCGTCGCCTGTTGGGTCAAATCACCCTGCTCTTCTCCGTTCCCATGGTCGGCGGCATCCTCCTGCTGCTGTTCTGGCCCCGGTAGCCCGGATTATTCATGGCTCTGTAGCACGTTCGCCAGTGTGTTACGCAATTCCCAGAGCCGTGAATAATCCGGCCTCATTCTGACCGGGGTATAGGCGTACCCTCCAGGATTCAAGGCGGTCCTTATGGGCTGGTTGTCATGCTACTTCTAGTGGGTTTTCAAGGAAAGCCGGGGGACCCTACAATTGCGTGTTAATTCAGTACCCAATGGGCAGAGAAAGAGACGGCGTCCGAGACCATCACCTTAAGGTATTGCTCATGCCCTCACCCGCTTCCGGCCCTTGGGAATCCGGCCCTTCACCCGAACCCGAGCCGAATGAACTGCCTTCGACGCCGGCGCCGGGGGCGGAAGAGGCACCCGACGACGCAGTCTTGGAGAGCGTCTTGCGCGAGACGCTTCGTGCAGACCCGGGGGAAGATGCCGGCGACCCGATCGACATGGGAGCACTGCGAGAAGTGGTGGCCCGGCATCCGGGGCAACCGTTCTCGAAAGAGCCGATTGCGCTGGAGATGGTCTGGGCCGTGCTGTGCGACCACTTCCGGATCGATCCGACCGGTTCTGTTGCATGGCGGGCCGCCTCGGCGCATATCGCCGAGACACTCTTCGACGATCCACGCACCCGCGAGCGGTTGGCATCGCTCTGGAACCATCTGGGGGGGAAACAGCCATGACGGTGGCCCACGACCAGGTGCGGCAGCGGATCGAGGGATGCCAGGGTCTGGTCCGCTCGCTGGCCAACTCGGTCCACCGGCGGACGCCGTCAAACGTCGAGCTGGACGATCTGGTGGCCTACGGCCAGATCGGTTTGGCTGAGGCCGCGCATGATTTCGATCCCGCCCGGGGTAGCCGCTTCTCCACCTACGCCTACTATCGGATTCGCGGAGCGATCTACGACGGACTGTCGAAGATGACATGGTTCAGCCGTGCCCAATATCGGCGGATTCGATATGAACAGATGGCCGAGGAGACGCTTCGCGCCGACAGCGACGCGGAAGCCGATGCGACCGGGCAGGCAACCGTCGAAGACAACGCGCGGTGGCTGAGGAACATGAGCCGTGCCCTGGCCGTCGTGTACTTGAGCACGCATCGTGACGGCGAGGACGATTCGACGGAAGACCGGTTGGTCGATAGCTCGGCCCCGACGCCGTCGGCTGAAACCATCGGCAAGGAACTGACCGAGAAGCTTCACGAACTCATTGATGCCTTGCCCCCGGAAGCGGCCACCTTGATTCGAGCAACTTACTTTGAAGGTCTGACGCTCCAGGAAGCGGGAAAACGACTGGGGGTGAGCAAGTCGTGGGCCAGTCGGCTCCATGCCAAGACGCTCCAACAGCTTGCCCGGGCCCTACGAATGGGGGGCTTGTCGCCGTGACGTCTATCGTTGGAAGAAGTTGCCCGCCCGGGGCCTCTTACTGACGGGGGGGGATTGCCGGACGGCATCCGAGGGGATATTCTAACCGAATCAGCAGAATCCGCATTTTTTTGTAGCGCACTGCGTGGAGGAAACGATGGGTTCGCCGGAAGTCGTCGACTTCGATCGGTTGCTTGGTCCGATACCGGGCGACAATCCCGCGGGGGTCGCGCTGCGGGAGGATTTCTCTCCCACCTCCGAATATCACGCGATGAAGGATTCCCGGGCCGCCGCTCGAGCCGCCGAGCGCAACGTCGTTTGGGACGACGACGAGGACGCCTACGCCGAGCCCCCAAACTGGCGGCCGATTTTGGAATTGGGCCCGAAGATCCTGGCCGAGCAATCCAAGGATTTGGAGATCGCCGCGTGGCTGACCGAGGGCCTCTTGCGTCGCCACGGATTCGCCGGTCTGCGCGACGGGTTTCGCCTGGCGCGCGAGTTGGTCGAACGCTTCTGGGACCATCTCTACCCCTTGCCGGACGAGGACGGCATGGTCACGCGCGTGGCCCCGTTGGCCGGTCTCAATGGGGTCGATTCGGAAGGCGTGTTGATCAATCCAATCTCGAACGTCCCGCTGACCGACGAAGGAACGTTTCGAGCGCTCAACGCGGCGGACTACCAGCAGGCGCTCGATTTGGAGCGGACGGAGGATCCCGACCGACGGGCGCAGCGGATCGATCAGGGAGCGGCGAGCATGCAGATGTTCGACCGAGCGGTGTCCGAGACGGCACCGGAATTCTTCCGCGCGCTGGCCGAAGACCTGCAACAGTGCTGCGATGAATTCGACAAGATGGGCGCGGCATTGGAGGCAGTTTGCCCGAGTGATTCCGGCGGGTACTCGGTGGCTCCTCCTTCCTCCAATCTCCGCAACGCCCTGCACTCGTGCCAGGATACCGTGCAGCAGATCGCCGGGCACCTGCTGGTCGACCCGGAAGCGGAAGAGGCAGTGGACGGGCAGGGAAATTCCCAAGGCAACGGCGCGTCCGGCGGTCGGGTTCAAAGCCGCGAGGACGCTTTTCTCGCGCTGTTGCAGGTGGCCGAGTTTTTCAAACGGACCGAGCCACACTCGCCCATATCGTACGCGCTGGAGCAGGCAGTTCGCTGGGGCCGGATGCCGCTTCCCGACCTGTGGTCGGAACTGATTCCCGAGGAATCGGCCCGATTGCAATTGTTCAAACTCGTGGGGATCCAACCACCGGGAGAAGATTCGTAAAACGCCGTGCGGCAATGCAATCCCCACACGGGGCGTGACGCTCCGCCCGACGGGACATCAGCCCGCGCGGCTTCCGATATTCGCGATAGTTTCGCAAGAGGGCCCTATCGACAACCAGCAACTTTTCGGAGGTAACGATTCATGGCGGGAAGCATACACGACAAATTGAAACGGGTTCGCAAGCCCCGAGTCCACATCACCTACGATGTGGAAACGGAAGGTGCCGTGGTGCAGAAGGAATTGCCCTTCGTGATGGGTGTATTGGGCGATTTCTCGGGCAATCCGACCGAGCCGTTGCGATCGTTCAAAGATCGCAAGTTCGTGCAGATCGACCGCGACAATTTCAACGACGTGATGCGTCGCATGACCCCCGGCTTGAATTTGCGCGTGGAAAACACGCTGGCCGGGGACGGCAGCGAGATGGCCGTGCAGTTGAAGTTCAACTCGATAGACGATTTCGAGCCGGCCGCGGTCGGCAAGCAGGTCGCGCCGTTGCGGAAGCTGCTGGAAACGCGCGACAAACTTCGCGACCTGCTCACCAAAATCGATCGGTCCGAGGAGCTAGAGACCGTACTGGAAGAGGTGCTGGAGAACGCCGACCGGCTGAAGGAGCTCTCTTCCGATTTGGGCGTGGGCGGCGCGACAGGCGCCACGTCCGAACCGGCGCCCGCGCCGGAACCGGAACCCGAACCTGAACCGCCCAGCGAGCCCGAACCGTCGGACGGCCCCGAAGAGGAGGACGATCAATGAGCACTGGCGAGAAAGCACAATCCCAAGCGCAGGCTGTCGAAGTCAAGGAAGGCAGCTTGTTGGATCAGGCCCTGAAGGCCACCAAGCAGACCGAAGCGTCGCGTGCCCAGGAGTTGTTGGCCACGCTGACCGAGGAGGCGCTCAAGGGCACGATCACCTGGAACAAGGACGTGACCCGAACGATCACCGCCGGCATGACCGCGATCGACGCCGCCATTTCCACCCAATTGTCCGCGGTGATGCACGCGGCGGAGTTTCAACAGCTCGAGGGCAGTTGGCGCGGTCTGCACCATCTGGTGATGAACACCGAAACCAGCGCCAAGCTCAAGCTGAAGCTGCTGAACGTGGGAAAACGGGAGTTGTTCAAGGACGTGGATCGGGCGGTCGAGTTCGACCAGAGCCAGATCTTCAAGAAACTCTACGAAAACGAGTTCGGCACCCCCGGCGGCGAACCCTACGCCGCGCTGGTGGGCGACTACGAATTCACCAACCACCCGGAGGATATCGACCTGCTGGGCAAGATGTCCAACGTGGCGGCGGCCGCTTTCTGCCCGTTTCTCACGGCCGCCGCGCCTGAGTTGTTCGGGTTCGAGAGCTTTACCGAGTTGTCCAAGCCGCGCGACCTGGAGAAAATCTTCGACACGGTCGAATATACCAAGTGGACTTCCTTCCGCGATTCGGAGGACTCGCGATTCACGGTCCTTTCGATGCCCCGCGTGCTGTCGCGGCTTCCCTACGGAGCCAACACCAAACCGGTCGAACAGTTCGATTACGAGGAAGTCGAGTTGGACGCCGACGGGAAGTCGAAACCGGTACCCCACGACCAGTACTGCTGGATGAACGCCTCCTACGTTTTGGGGACTCGGCTGACCGACTCGTTTGCCCAGACCGGCTTCTGTACGGCCATCCGCGGGGCCGAAGGCGGCGGCAAAGTCGAGGGACTTCCGGCACACATCTTCACCAGCGACGACGGCGATACCGATCTGAAGTGTCCGACCGAGATTGCCATCACCGATCGCCGCGAGGCGGAATTGAGCAAACTCGGCTTTCTCCCGTTGTGCCACTACAAGAACACCGACTACTCGGTCTTCTTCGGCGCGCAGTCGGCGCAGAAGGCGAAGAAATACGACCGGCCCGAGGCAACGGCCAACGCGGCCATTTCGGCCCGCCTGCCGTACATCATGGCTTCCTCACGGTTTGCCCACTTCTTGAAGGTGATCGCTCGAGACAAAATCGGGTCGTTCATGGAAGTCGATGACTGTCAAGACTGGCTGGAACGCTGGATCACCAACTACGTCAGCGCCGATCCCAAGCCGAGCGCGGAAACGAAGGCTCGCTATCCGCTGCGCGAGGCAAAGATTGAAGTGCGGGAGGTTCCCGGCCAGCCCGGCAACTACAATGCCGTCGCCTGGCTGCGCCCGTGGCTGCAAATGGAAGAACTGACCACGTCGCTTCGCATGGTCGCCCGAATTCCACAGTTGGGGGGCTAAGTAAGACGGACTTATGAACGCAGAATCCGGCCAGAGCGGTCAGGCTTTCCCGGCGGCGAGTCGATCGGCCGATTCGCCGGCCCGTTCGGCGTCCATCGATGCGGTCTCAACGAGCGGCCCAACGAGCGGATTGATCGATGCGGTGCTGGAAGCGACTGCCGAGGCCGGGGGGCGATCGCCTCTGGATCGCTTTCTGGAAGAGTCCTCGCCCGCGGGTGCCCTGCGCCAGTGGCTCCAGTGGACCGCTCCGCAAGGCACCCCGCTCGACCGGCAGACCGTCGCCCGATGGCTCAATCGCGACGTGGCCCTGCTCGATCGGTTGCTCGATCGGCAGGTCAACGCCGTGCTCCACCACCCGCGCTTCCAGCGGTTGGAAGCCTCGTGGCGCGGCTTGCACTATCTGGCCGAACAGGCCGACGGGGCGGAAAACGTCAAGATACGCGTCCTGGGCGTTTCCTGGAAGGAATTGGCTCGCGACGCCGAGCGGGCGATTGAATTTGACCAGAGCCAACTGTTTCGCAAGGTCTACAGTGAGGAGTTCGACACACCCGGCGGCGAGCCCTATGGCGTATTGATCGGCGATTACCAGATCCACTCGCGCCCCAGCGCCGGTCATCCGACCGACGACGTGGGCGTGCTGGGGGCCGTCTCGCACGTTGCCGCGGCCGCTTTCGCGCCGTTCGTCGCCGGCGTTGATCCCGAGATGTTCGGACTGGATAGGTTTGGCGGTCTGGAGCAACCGCTCGATCTGACGCGGACCTTCGATCAGTTGGAATATCTGAAGTGGAACACGTTTCGTCAGACCGAGGACTCGCGGTTCGTCGGCCTGACCCTGCCCCGGGTATTGATGCGGCTGCCTTACACCGACGACGGTTCCCGCGCCGACGGTTTCCGTTTTCGGGAAGACACGGACACGCCGGACGGCCATGGATACCTCTGGGGTAACGCGGCCTATGCGTTCGGGGGTGTACTGATCCGCGCCTTTTCCGAAACGGGATGGCTGGCCAATATCCGAGGTGCCCGGCGCGGCGGCGAAGAGGGGGGCATTGCGAGGGCTCTTCCCGTCCATTGCTTCTCCACGGATGCCGCCGGCGTCGCCCCCAAGATGTCCACCGACGTCTCGATCACCGACTACCAGGAACAGGAGCTGAGTAAACTGGGATTTATCCCGCTCTGCGACTGCCGGGACACCGAGCTGTCGGCCTTTTACACCAGCCAATCGGTACAGAAATCCAAGGAGTACGACGATCCGGCGGCCACCATGAACGCTCGAATCTCGGCGATGCTGCAATACATGCTGTGCGTGTCGCGATTCGCCCACTACTTGAAGGTTGCCGCCCGCGACAAAATCGGGGCCTTCACCGAGGCCGACGATTGCGAGACCTACCTGCACGGATGGCTTCAGCAGTACGTTACCTCCGACGGCGAAGCGGCGGCGGACGTCAAGGCCGAATATCCCCTGCGACAGGCAAACGTCCGGGTGCGCAGCCAGCCGGGAAAACCGGGCAGCTATATGTGTGTCGCCCATCTATGGCCCCATTTTGAACTCGACGAACTCACCTCCGCCGTGAGAATTACAACCGAGTTGACCCCGGGGCGATCGGTGTGAGGCAGGGAACTAGGGATTAGGGATTGGACATTGGCCGTCAGCATCATTTGCCCCTTGCGATTCCGTGGCTCAAGAAGGAGATCGAAGGCATGAACGCGAAAGAGTGTTACGAAGCGGGACAACTCGCCGATGCCGTGGCCGCGGCCGGCGCGGAGGTCAAGGCCCATCCGACCGACGCCTCCCGGCGCGGGTTCCTCTGCGAATTGCTCTGCTTCGCCGGCGATCTCGAACGAGCCGACAAGCAGCTCGATGCCATGGGCACTCAGGATCCCGAGGTGATGGTGGGAGTTGCCGAATTCCGGCAACTGCTGCGGGCTGAACTGACGCGGCGCGAGTTCTTCAACGATGGCCGACTGCCCGAGTTTCTCCACGATCCGCCCGAGCACGTCAAGCTCGCCTTGGAAGCGTCCATTCGCATTCGCGAAGGCAAGGAGCAAGAGGCCGTCGATCTGTTGGGACAAGCGGATGAGAAGCGCCCGGCGCTCGGCGGGACCTCCGCGGGCGAACCCTTCGACGGGTTTCGCGATCTGGACGACTTGACCGGCTCGGTCTTCGAGGTATTGACCAGCAACGGCAAGTACTACTGGGTGCCGATGGAGACGGTCGAGCGGATCGAGTTCCACGAGCCCCAACGGCCGCGCGACCTGCTCTGGCGACGTGCCCTGCTGGCGGTGCGAGACGGACCCGACGGCGAGGTCTGTTTTCCGACACTCTACCACGGATCGCACGAAGACGCCGACCAGCGAGTCTGCCTCGGTCGCTTCACCGACTGGCGAGGCGGCGACGAACGGCCCGTCCGCGGGTTCGGACAGCGAACGTTCCTAATCGGAGAACAAGACCAACCGATCCTCGAACTCGGAGAGATTGTTTTCGCCTGACATGGCTACCACAAGAGCACGAACACGGACGACCCCATGACGAGAGTTCCCACGGACCAACCGCTGATTCCTTCGGTGCTCGACCGGCTATTGGACGAGGACCCGGGCGCCACCAAGGAACTGCCCAGAACGCGAAACCAGGTGTTGCGCGAATTGAAGCAGAGTGTGCGACGCGATCTGGAAAACCTGCTCAACACGCGCTGCTGCCTGACCGCCTTGCCCGCGGACCTTGAGGAACTGGAGTTGTCGCTGGTCAACTACGGGGTGCCGGACATCATGGGGACCGACTTGGGGTCCGCCCGGCAGCGCGATTGGTTTCGCCACGTACTGGAGCGCGTGATCGGGCGGTTCGAGCCCCGTTTCAAATCGGTGAAGGTGGAATTGCTGGAAAATGCCGATCCGGCGGATCGCACGATGCGGTTTCGCATCGACGCCCTGATGCACGCCGAACCGGCGCCCGAACCGGTCGTGTTCGATTCGGCGCTGGAACCGGCCACCGGCAACGTCGAGGTGAAGGGAGTGGGTCGATGAGCGAGGAGTTGCTGCCGTATTACAATCGCGAGCTGGCGTTCATCCGCCGCCTTGGGGCGGAGTTTGCCGAGGCCCACCCGAAAATCGCCGGCCGGCTGCGTTTGGGGCCGGATACGGCCGAGGATCCCCACGTCGAGCGGATTATCGAAGCGTTCGCTTACCTTAACGCGCGAACTCGGCATAAGCTGGAGGACGATTTTCCCGAGTTGACCGACGCCCTGCTGGGCGTGCTCTATCCCCATTATCAAGCGCCCGTCCCGGCGATGTCGGTGGTGCGATTCGTACTGGACCGCGGCGAAGGCGACCTGACAACCGGCTACACGATCCCCGTCGATTCGCCGATGGAAACCGATCCGATCGACGGCAAGCCGTGCCGGTTTCGCACGTCTTATCCGGTAACGCTCTGGCCGATCGAGTTGAAATCGGCCGATTTGACCGGGCGTCCGTTTGCGGCCCCGGCGACTCCCTTCTCCGCCGATGCGGCGGCCGTCTTGCGACTCGATTTGGAGTGCTTCTCCGGGGAGATGACCTTTGCCAAGCTGCAGACCGACTCCCTGCGGTTCTTCCTGAAAGGGCAGGCGCAACACGTATTCGCGCTGTACGAACTCCTCTTCAACAACACGTTGGGCGTGGCCCTGGCACGGTCGCCGCGCGACACCGAACCGGTGATCCTGGAGCCCGAGTGCATCCGGCCGGTCGGCTTCGACGCCGACGAGGGGCTCTTACCTTATCCACCCAGATCGTTTCTGGGCTACCGGTTGCTCTCGGAGTTTTTCACGTTTTGCGAGAAGTTTTTGTTCTTCGACCTAACCGACTTGAGCCCGCGCGTATTGCCCGACGAGGGAAACAAGCTGGCCGTGTTTATCTACTTGAGCGAGTCGTCGACCGACTTGGAGCAGAACGTCACGTCCGACGTATTCCAACTCGGCTGCACTCCGGTGGTCAATCTGTACCGGCGGCGAGCCGAACCGATCACGTTAACGCACGCCCAGACGGAGTATCGCGTGGTCCCCGACGCGCGCCGTCCCGGTGCCAGCGAGATCCATTCCATCGACCGCGTGACGGCCACTTCACCCGACAACCAGACGGTCGAGTATCGCCCGTTCTACTCGTTCAAGCACGCCGTCGAAGGAGACCAGGCGTCGAAGTTTTGGCACGCGACGCGCCGTCGCGTGGGCGGTCCGGGGCAACCATTGACCGAAATGTACCTGTCGCTGGTTGATCTGGGGTTTCAGCCGTCGGCGCCGGCCGACTGGACGCTCGACGTGCTGACGACGTGCCTCGACGCCGATTTGCCGCATCGCCTGCCGTTTGGCAAGGGGCAGCCGCGTCTGCGGTTGGAAGGCGGAGCGCCGCTGGAAGCCATCGAGTGTCTCACCCGGCCTACGCCGGCCTTTCGACCGGCACTGAAACACGGAGCCTTGTGGAAGCTGATTTCGCATCTCTCGTTGAACCACTTGTCGTTGGTCGACTACGAAGAAGGGGCCGACGCACTGCGGGAGATCCTGAAGTTGTACGACTTTGCCGATTCGGCCGAGACGCGCTCGATGATCGACGGCGTCCAGAGCGTCGTCAGCCGCCGCGTCGTGGGACGAAGCGGTGGCGGCAGCGGGTTTTGTCGGGGTGTCGAGGTCACCGTCCAATTCGACGAAGAACGGTTTGCCGGAAGCGGTCTTTTCCTCTTTGCCAGCGTGCTGGAACGATTTCTCGGGCTCTATTGCACGATCAATTCGTTCACCCGGCTCGTGGCAACCACCAATCGACGTGAAGGAGCGTTGCGAAGATGGTCCCCAAGGGCGGGCACCGCCGTACTTCTCTGAACGACTCGTTGTTCGAGGAAGCGTTTCGGTTTGACTTCTTTCAGGCCGTGCGGCTTCTGGAGCAATCGGTCGCCGACGCCCGTGCGCCGCGGTCCGGGGAAGACTCCTCCGAGAAGCGGTTTTCGGTGGGCGGAGATCACACACCGGGGCAGGAGGTCGTGCGCTTCCGCGCGTTGGGGGCACACAGTTTTCCGGCCGGTTCGATCTCCTCGCTCCGGCCCCCCCAGGACGATTCGGCCGATCCGTCCCACCGGGCGCCGGCGGAAATGACCGTGGCCTTCATGGGGTTAACCGGGCCCCAGGGCGTGTTGCCTCAACACTATACCTCGTTGGCGATCGAACGCACCCGAGAGAAAGACTACTCCCTACGCGATTTCTTCGATCTATTCAACCACCGAGTCCTCTCGCTTTTTTATCGCGCGTGGCGCAAATATCGCTTTCCCATCGGCTACGAGCATCGCCGTGTGACCGGGGAGGTCGGGACGGGTGATGCGGGCAGGGCGGGCGATTCCCGCGATGCGGAGGACCTGTTTACGCACGTTCTCTATTGTCTTCTCGGCTTGGGGACCGGGGGTCTGCGCCGGCGGATGGAATTCGACGACGAGGCGCTCTTGTACTATGCGGGCCATTTCGCCCACTATCCCCGTTCGGCCGTGGCGCTGGAATCGCTGCTGACCGACTACTTCGAGCTGCCCTTTGATATCCACCAGTTTCATGGCCAGTGGCTTTACCTGAGTGCCGAGGATCAGTCGTCGCTGCCCACCGCGCGGCGTCCGCGCGGGCTCAACGCGAGGCTGGGTGTCGAGGTGATCGTGGGCCGCCGCGTGTGGGATACGGAGAGCAAATTCCGGCTGCAAGTGGGACCGCTCGATTACAAGCAGTTTTGCCGGTTCAGCCCCTCCGGCGACGTGCTGGCGCCCTTGTGCCAGATGGTCCGGCTCTACGTGGGGCCTCAGTTCGATTTCGACGTACAACCGGTATTGGCCGCGGCCGAAGTTCCCTGGTGCCAACTTGGCGGCGAGGGGACCGACGGCGCTCGGCTCGGATGGAACACCTGGATTCGCAGCGGTCCGGCAGTGCGCGACGCTGCCGATGCCGTCTTTTCCCTGGAGGGTTACCCATGGACTTCGTCACACTGAAAACGCTGAGTCAGAAACTCAATCCCACCTGCCGCCAAGCCCTCGAAGGGTCGGTCGGGCTGTGCGTGGCCCGCACCAACTACAACGTCGAGATCGAGCACTGGCTGCTCAAACTGGTCGAGTCGACCGACACCGATCTGGCCGCGCTGCTGCGTTTTTACGAGATCGACGCCTCCCGGCTCTCCGCCGACTTGACCCGCGCGCTGGACCGCATGAAGACGGGCAACGCGCGTCCGCCCGGTTTGTCGCCCCTGGTGGTCAACCTGCTGAAACAGGCCTGGATGGTTGCCTCGGTCGAATTCGGCGTCGCGGCGGTGCGCTCCGGCCACCTGCTTTGCGCGCTGGTGTCCGACGACGAGTTGGCACGCGCGGCTCGCGGTATGTCGGGTGAATTCGAGAAGATCTCGCCGGAAGCGCTCCGCAAGGATTTTCACGACATCGTGGCCGACACCTCCGAGGCGTCCGGTGCCATGTCGAGTGTCGAAACGGAGTCCTCTGGCGCTGAACCCCGCTCGACCGGCCCGACGAAAACGCCCGCCCTGGATCAGTTCACCGTCGACTTGACCGCCGCCGCGGCCGCCGGCCGGATCGATCCCGTGCTAGGACGCGACGCCGAGATCCGTCAGATTATCGACATCCTCACCCGCCGCCGGCAGAACAACCCGATTCTCACCGGCGAGGCCGGCGTCGGCAAAACGGCCGTCGTCGAGGGATTCGCCTTGCGGATTGCCGACGGCGACGTTCCCTCCTCGCTGGAGAACGTCTCCATTCGCACGCTCGACTTGGGGTTGCTCCAGGCCGGGGCCGGAGTGAAGGGGGAGTTCGAGAACCGGCTCAAGTCGGTCATCGACGAAGTGAAGTCATCGGTCCGTCCGATTATTATGTTCATCGACGAAGCCCACACAATGATCGGCGCCGGTGGACAGGCCGGTCAGGGCGACGCGGCCAACCTGCTCAAGCCGGCCCTGGCCCGCGGCGAATTGCGCACCGTTGCGGCCACCACCTGGGCCGAGTACAAGAAGTATTTCGAAAAAGACCCCGCCCTCGAACGGCGGTTCCAGCCGGTGAAGGTCGACGAGCCGAGCGTCGCCGGGGCGACCACCATGCTGCGCGGCCTGAAACCGAAATTCGAAGAAGCGCACGGCATCCGCATCCTGGAC
>CAYUIQ010000031.1:0-49237 GCA_964444795.1 uncultured Planctomycetaceae bacterium | reverse complement strand
CGGCTTTCCCAGTGTTCCACGACCAGAGAAGCCGGCGCCTTCGGCTTGGCGTTAAACCAATCCCGGGTACGACCTGATGAAGAAGCGACTCCTTCCGCTGTTGTTGGCCGGTTTGTTCTTGTGTTGCGGCACCTGGGCCTACGCCTCGGCCGACGGTGAACCGTCGGGAGAAATCGGCGAGCAGACCGTCAACATCGGTGGGCTCGACCTGGGAATCATCGTCTTTTATCTGGTGGGCATCGTGGCCTTGGGATGCTGGGCCGGCACGCGGCGGAAAGAAGCCAAGGGGAGCGATTATTTTCTCGCCGGCAAATCGCTCAAATGGCCGATGATCGGCCTGGCCCTGTTTGCCACCAATATATCGACGCTTCATCTGGTGAGTTTTGCCCAGAACGGTTACACGTCGGGGTTGGTCTACGGCAACTTCGAGTGGATGGCCGGCTTCACGCTGGTGATCCTCGCCCTGTTCTTCGCCCCGTTCTACCTTCGCTCGAAGGTCTCCACACTCCCCGACTTCATGGAAAAACGGTTCAGCCGGGGCAGCCGCGATTACCTGGCCATTCTCTCGATCTTCTCGGCCGTCGCCGTGCATATCGGCTTCTCGCTACACACGGGTGCAATCGTTCTGGAAGGCACCGTGCTGCCGTCGATGGGTATCGAGAACCCCCAACAGTATCACGGCCTGACGATCCTCGCGCTCTGCGCGGTCACGGCCATCTACACGATCATCGGCGGCCTGCTCGCGGTCGTGTTGACGGAGTCGATCCAGACGATCGTTCTCTTGTTCGGATCGATTTGCATCACCGTGATCGGATTCCAAATGATCGGCGGATGGAGCGAACTGCAGGCCAGCGTCCATCCGGTCAATCTCTCCATCTTGCGGTCCGGCAACGATCCGACGGGCATCACCTGGTATGCCGTGTTCCTGGGCTATCCGGTGCTGGGGGTCTGGTATTGGTGTACCGACCAGACGATCGTCCAGCGTGTGCTGGGGGCCAAAGATGAGAACCACGCCCGGATCGGGCCGCTGTTTGCCGGCTTCATCAAGATCCTGCCGGTGTTCCTCTTCGTGTTGCCGGGTGTGATCTGCCTCGGGTTGATCAACTCGGGGACGATTCCCGGACTGCCCACCCGCGCCGACGGATCGCCGATCACCGACCAGACCTACACGCACATGATTAAGACGATGCTCTGGCCGGGTATGCAGGGCGTGGTGATTGCCGCGTTGTTGGCGGCATTGATGAGCACGGTTTCCGGCGCATTGAATTCGATCGCCACGTTGTGCAGCTACGACGTGTACCAGCGGTTCAACCCGAAGGCGGACGACCGGCACCTGATCCGCGTGGGGCGGATCGCGACCTTCGTGGCGATGTGCGTGGCGGTGATCTGGTCGATGGCCATCAGCCATTTGGGCGAGACGATTTTCCAGGCGATGCTCGACGTTTTCCCGGTCGTGGCCCCGCCCACGGCCGTCGTCTTTCTCTGGGGCGTGTTCTGGCGGCGGACCTCTGCCCGGGCCGCGCTCTGGACGCTCATCGGCGGCTCGATCCTCGGAATGATCATGTACACCATGAACCTGCTCGATAAGTTTCACGTCATCGAGTTGGACGACATCAACACCCACCTGGCCAACTTCCTGGCCATCAACAGCCTCTTCATGGCGTTTATTCTCTTCGTCGCCGAATCGGTGTTCATCTTCACCGTTTCGCTGATTTGGCCCCATCAACACACCGAGGAAAGCCAGAAGCTGGTCTGGAAATCACCCTTTGAAGCACTGCGCGGTGAAAACACCTGGAGCGGAATCTTCGACTTCCGCATTCTGTCCGCTTTGCTGGTGGTGGTGATGGTCGGGCTCTACTGGCTGTTCTCCAGTTCGGTGACGTACTATCCGCTGGGCGGCACGGTAACCCTCGACGGCAAGCCGGTCGTCGGCGCCACCGTCTACCTCGACACCGACGACGATACGCTCGATGCCCAACTGCGCACGGGAACCGACGGCACCTACCAGTTCGCCACCGATCAGCGGGCCGGCGGCGCTCCGGAAGGGACCGTCTACCGCGTGCGCATCGTACCCACGATGGATCTCATCGCGCGGATGAAGGGCACGGAGATCGACGAAATCCTCTACACGTTTCCCGCCGGTACGGCCGTCGTCGAGGAAACGATTGTCGAGGACGTGGAACCGGAGAGCGAACGGAAAGCGGAGCCCAAGGACGTCTACTCATTCACGCTGGTGACCAAAGACCGCGACGGCGACACGGTGAACCGTCTCGTCCACGTCTCCCGGAGCGACGACACCAAGGTCATCCGGGCGACGGAGATTCCCGAGAAGTATCGGGACGCCGCCACCTCGGGCCAGGAGTTCACGGTCAAAGCGGAGATGGAGGAGACGGGCGTCGATTTCAAACTTGGCACGGAGTAGATTTCCCTGGGAGTGCGGTGATTTCCACCTATCTGTTCCACGCGCTGGTCTTGATTGTCGATGCGGTCGCATTGCGACGGATTCGCCGAGAGCGGACGCTACGAGTTTGGATTGTCGCAACAACGGCGGCGGCCGCCGGCGCCGTGTTTCTGGCCGTGATGCTCGGCGGCGATTTCTTCGGCATCGTTCGCTTGTCCGCCTATGGGTTGTTCGTTCACGGCACGATCGGTTTGGTCGGCTCGGCACTGCTCTTGCGGCGCGCGGCGAAGAAGACGGCCTTGTTGTGTGCGATCGCCGCTCTGGCCTTGGCCGGGATCGGCCTCGACGCCTTCTTCATCGAACCAACCTCGCTGGAAGTCACGCGAATCGAGATCGCCAGCCCCAAACTGGATCGCTCCGTGCGGATCGTCGTGCTGGCCGATTTGCAGACCGACCGGTTCGGTGAGTACGAACGGGAAGTCTTCCGCCGGGTATTGCGGGAAGAACCCGACCTGATCCTGCTGGCGGGCGATTATCTTCATGCCGACGCCGCGCGGCGCGAGACGTTGCGCGGGCAGATCAACTCCTTCCTGCGCGAGATCGAGTTCGCGGCCCCGTTGGGTGTTTTCGCCGTCCGCGGAAATGTCGACGGCGACCCGAAATGGGCGGCCATGTTCGACGATCTGCCAATCACCCCGGTGCAGGCGAGCGAGTCGTTCGACGTGGATCCGCTGCGGTTGACCTGCCTGCAACTCGATCACTCGCGCCGCCCGGCGGAGTATCTGTGGGCAGCCGACAGCGAGCGGTTTCGCGTGGTGCTGGGACACCGGCCCGACTTCGCGCTGACGTCGATCGAAGCCGATCTGATGATCGCCGGCCACACGCATGGGGGGCAGGTTCGACTACCCGGTCTGGGCCCCGTGATTACTTTTTCCGAAGTGCCGCGCCGCTGGGCAGCCGGCTTGACCGACTTGGGCGACGGGCGGAAGCTGCTGGTCTCTCGCGGGGTGGGCATGGAACGAGGCCGGGCGCCAAGGATGCGGTTTCTCTGCCGGCCGGAGTTGGTGGTGGTCGATCTCGTACCCGACTCGACTTCCGAGTAGCCGAATACCCCGCCGCGGTGTAAGATGGCGGTGGAGGTTCACGGGTGCCATGGGCGGCTTGTCCGCCCTTGCTTTCCCGGAATTCGGCAAGGGCGGGCAAGCCGCCCATGGCACCCAAAACAATGGAGCGGATCCCAATGTTCAGGATTGCCGGTCTACTGGTTTTGGCACTCTGTCTACTCACGCCGCCGGCACAGGCCGACAAAGGGTTGGCCCCCTTGAAGCCGGCCACCGCGCTGTTTCAACCGAACCAGCGGGCCGTGATCGCCTGGAACGGTAAGGAGGAGCTGCTCATTCTCTCGCCGACCGGTCGAGTTTCGCCGGGAACGCAGTTCGTCCGGATTCTCCCCTTGCCCGCCCGACCGACGATCAGCGCCGGCAACGCCCGGGTGTTTCATACGGCCACCGAGCGGATCAACGCGACGTTGTCGATCCAGGGGCGATCACCCGTCACGGGGCCGGTGCGGACCGTCTCGTACGCCGGTCGAAAGGGCGGCGTTGAGTTGGCTACCCACTCGACCATCGCCGGCCACGACATCTCGCTTGTGCAGGTCGACGATCCGCGCAAGTTCGTCGGCTGGCTGGAGGAAGTCCTGCGCCAGCGGGAGGTGGCCGAAGGAACCGTTACCCGGCCGCTGAAGGCCGATCTGATGCGTTACGTTCGCGACGGGTTTCGGTGGTTTCTGATCGACGTGGTGGAAACGGGCCGGGAAACGGCCGTCGAGCCGATTAAGGTCCGATTCGCCACCGATCGGCTCTACTATCCGCTGCGGATCCTCCAGCCGGAAGAAGGTTCGGCGCCGATTCAACTGCTCGTTCTTTCGCCACGGCTGATCGCCATCCCGGCCGTGCCGCCGGCCAAGATCCATCTGCGACACGAGCCGGTGAAACTCTCCAGCGAGGATCTCAAATACTTTGACGACGATTTGAAGAATCTCTTGGAAGACGATCCCGTGCTGCTGCGAATCTGGGAGATCAGCGGTCGAGTTGCCGCGGCCCGGAGCGACGTCGTTACCGGCTGGTGGTGAGTCCACGAGAGTTTAGCCCGGGCACTCGTGCCCGGTGTTGCCGTCAACGCCCCCCCGCGACAGGAGCCCGGCCATGCAGACTTCACTTCCCAATCGCCGTGGGTTCACCTGGGTCGAACTGATCGTGGTTGTCGTGCTCATCGGTGTTCTCATCGCGCTGCTGTTGCCAGGAGTGGGATTGGTACGCGAAGCGGCCGAAGATGCCGAGGAGTCCGAGCTTCCGCCGGAGATGAAGAGACTCCTGCCGCTGCACAGCAAGCTCGGCAAACCGAAGGCCGGCGACTGGCTGGCCGAACACGAAGAGCCGGGGCAGTCGTACGCCCAGTACCTGCGTAGCTGGCCCACCCTGCCGGAAGGCCGGCGGAGGACGATCTACATCCAGCCGCTGGGTGAGTTCACGAAAACGCAACGGAAGATCGTCGATCTGACGGCCCGGTTCATGGGCATCTATTACGAGTTGCCGGTGAAGATCAGCGAAAACCTGCCGCTGGATATCATTCCCGACGAGGCCCGGCGCACGCACCCTTCGTGGGGAGACAAGCAGATTTTGTCGACGTACGTACTCGACAAAGTGCTCGTTCCCCGACTGCCGGACGACGCGGCCGTTTACATCGCCTTAACGTCCTCGGACCTCTGGCCCGGCGGGGGCTGGAACTTCGTCTTCGGTCAGGCGTCGCTCGGCCGTCGCGTTGGGGTCTGGTCGATCTATCGCAACGGCGATCCGGAGGCCGGCGACGCGGCCTTTCGGCTCTGTCTGTTGCGCACCGTCAAGACGGCCGTCCACGAGACGGGCCACATGTTCTCGATGAACCATTGCACACTCTACCGGTGTCTAATGTGCGGCAGCAACAGTCAAGACGAGTCGGACCGCCAGCCGCTGGCCCTTTGCCCCCATTGCCTGGGCAAGTTGCTTCATGCGACCAAGATCGACGTGCCCGGGCGTTTCGAGCGTCTGGCCGCTTTCTGCAACAAGTATGGCTGGACCGACGAAGCGGCGTTCTTCGAGAAGTCGCTGGAAACGATTCGTTAACCTCAAAGCGATGGATACCCTCAGTCGGGCAACCGCAAGGTGGTGAGATGGCTGAGTTGGAAGAAGAGATGGTTGGGGTACAATCGGATCTCGTAGTCGCCGGGATCGAAGAAATCGAGATCGAATTGCTTGCGTCGCGGGTGATTCCCCATGCCCGGCGACAGAGACGTGATCTCCAATCGGTGCCGCCCCACGGTGCTTTGGCAACGCGCGTCGAATCCTTCAACCATGTCGCCCTCGGCCACCAGCGTTCCGTCGAGGACGGCCGTGTATTTCATCGCCCGGTAGAACCAATCCATCAGACCCAGCGTGCAAACCCGGCCGAACGTCTGCATCAGGTTAACCCGCAAGCTCAACCGCAAGCCGATGGCCGCCGGCGCGACCATGGCCGGTTCCGGGGGCGAGGAAACGATCGTCGATTGCGCATCCGAGGCATCGCGTGTGGGAGCCGCGGAGGATGGGGGCAACGGCCGGCCGCAACGGTCGCAGGCCGCCGGTTCCCCGCCGGACTGCTCCGCTACAACACAGTCGTTGCCGCACTCGCATCGGACGTCAATCGACATCGAACCACCTTTTCTTCGTCAGCTTCGGGCCGCCGCATGCATCGCCGCAACATCTTCTCTCGTGAGGATCTTGTCGACGTCCAGCATGATCAACAATCGCTCGCCCAGCTTGGCCAACCCGATGAGATACTCGCGTCCCATGCCGGCGACGGTGGGTGGCGGCGGCGCGATCTGCTCGCCGGTGATGCGGAGCACCTCGTCGACCGCGTCGACGACGATGCCGAGCGTCTTGCCCGCCACGTTGACCACGACAATGCGGCTCTCGTCGGTAATCTCACCCAGCGGAAGCCCGAAACGCAGCCGCAGATCGATGATCGGAACCACCGTGCCGCGAAGATTGATCAAGCCCTTGACGTAGTCGGGGGTCTCCGGAATCGCCGTGATTTCACCCATCAGGATGATCTCGCGTACCTTGATGATCTCGATTCCGTATTCTTCGCCGGCCAGGCGAAAACTGACCAGTTGCACGCTGCGGACACTTTCGGCGGAACCGGCCTGCGCGGGCGCGGGAGTGGGGGCGGACGGCGATTTGACCTGAGTGGTGGACATCGTTGGGCTCCTTGTGCTGCGTAAGATGAGTGCGATGGAGTCTTCCGGCAGCGTCCATGCGGCAACGTCCGTGATTGGCCGGATCCCTCAAAACGAGGGTGAATCGACTTGCCTCGGTGTCGAATGTTTCCAGAAAAGGCGTTCCGAGACGGGGCGGAGGTATCAGTCCGAACGCGGATTCGCGTGTCTACTCCGACGGATGCTCCATCCAACCATACGTTACGCCCGGCGGGAAAAAATACCGGGGGGGCGGCTTTCGGCGAAAACCGACTTGCAACCGCCGGCTGTGGGGCGGAAAATAGAATCGTCACTGCCGTTCGGGAGCGTAGCACCCCGGCGGTGGTGACGATCGCAACGGTTGTTCCCGCCTTACGGCCCCTGCGACCTGTTCTCCCGAGATTACCATGACCACCGCAAACCCCCGCCGACTCTCGCGTCGTGAAGCCTGCCGCCTGCTGGCCGTCGGGTCGCTGGGAGTATCTCTCCCGGCCACTGCTTTCCCGGCCACTGCGGCGACGGACGGCCCCAAGCCGTCCTTTTCACTCCGATATATCCTCGCTTCGAGCATGTACGGCACGACGAAGATCGAGGACATTCTGCCCGAGGTGGCCAAGACAGGCGCCCGGCACATCGACGTTTGGCCCCGGCACCACGCCGACCAGCGCGAGCAGATCGAGGCGATGGGCCACGAGGCGTTTGCCCAATTGCTCCACCGCCACAAGGTCGGCCTGGGGATGTTCACGCGTTACGACCTGGGGCCGTTGGGGCTGGCGGACGAAATGCGGGTGGCCGAGAAGTTCGGCGCCTCGATGATCGTCACCGGCAGCCGTGGCCCCAAAGGGCTTGCCGGCCCCCAGTGCAAGGCGGCCGTGCGGCGGTTCGTCGAGGCCATGAAGCCACACATCGCGGTGGCCGAGCAGCGGGGCGTCACGATCGGAATCGAGAACCACGCCGGCTCGCTGATCAGTTCGCCCGAGTCGATCCGCTACCTGGCCGAGTTCTCGCCGTCGGACCGATTGGGTATTGCCCTGGCTCCCTATCACCTGCCCCAGGAGCCCGGACTGCTTGCCCGGCTGATCGAGGATCTGGGAGAGAAGTTGGTGCATTTCTACGCCTGGCAACACGGCCAAGGATGTATGACGAAACTGCCCAAGGCGGAGGAATTGGAACAGATGCCGGGTCGCGGCCCGTTGGATTTCGAGCCGCTGCTGAGGGCACTTGCGAAGATCGATTACCGAGGGTGGACGGAAGTCTTTATGCACCCCGTCCCCCGGGGCATCCCGATCCTGGAGACCACGGCGGCGGTAACCGAGGAGATCAATCGTTCCCGGCGCCATCTTAACCGTTTAGCCCCGGCACTTGTGCCCGGTGCTTCGTAGCCCGATCGAAAAGGACCAACCACGTGACCACCCCCCACCAAACCCGACGCCAGTTCCTTGGAACAACCGCCGGCGCATGGGCCGCTGGACTAACCGCCCCTTACATCTTCACCGCCGACGCCGAAGAGGCGACGCTGCCCCGGGATAAGAACGATCGGCTTCGCATCGGCGCCATCGGCATGCGCTACCAGGGCACCGTGATCACCGACGAAGCGGCACGCCATGGCGACGTCGTGGCCATCTGTGACGTCGATCGGGAGATCGCCGAGAAGACCAAGGAACACTACGGTGGCAAAGCCGATCTGTACGGCGATTACCGGAAGATGCTCGAGCGCAAGGACATCGATCTGGTGACCATCGGCACGCCCGACCACTGGCACACGGCCATCGCCATCGCGGCTTGCCAGGCGGGCAAGGACGTCTATTGCGAGAAACCGCTGACGCTGACGGTCGACGAGGGCAAGTTGCTCTGCAAAGTGGTCGAGCAGACGGGAGCCGTTTTCCAGGTGGGCACCTGGCAGCGAAGCGACCACCGGTTCCGCCTGGGATGCGAATTGGTTCGCCAAGGCCGCATCGGAAAGCTCAAGAAAGTGACGGTCGTGTTGGGTAAGAACAAGACCGGCGGGCCGTTTCCGGTCGTCGATCCGCCGCCGCACCTGGATTGGGATACGTGGCAAGGCCAAACGCCGGCCGTCCCTTACATCGCCGAGCGTTGCCATTACACGTTTCGTTGGTGGTACGAGTATTCCGGCGGTCAGATGACCGACTGGGGAGCCCATCATATCGACATCGCCCAATGGGGGATGGGCGTGGACCGTTCCGGGCCGGTGGAAATCGAGGGCAAGGCGACTTTCCCCCAGGTACACAACGGCTACAACGTGGCCACGTCGTTTGCCGTGCGCATGCTCTATCCCGACGGCGTCGAGTTGGAGGTGGCCGACGAAGGACGCAACGGCGTGATGTTTGAAGGGGAGAAGGGGCGGATCTTCGTCAATCGGGGAACCGTTTCCGGCGCACCGGTCGAGCGGTTCAACGAAGACCCGATCGCCCGCGAGGACCTTTTCAAGATGTACGCCCACGACAATTTTGCCCGCCCGGCGAGAATGGGCAAACACGACTCGATCATCAACCACATGGGCAATCTAATCGACTGCATGAAGACCCGCAACACGCCGATTTCCGACGCCCTCAGCCAACACCGTTCGGTCTCGACGTGCCACTTGGCCAACATCTCGATGCGTCTGGGCCGCAAACTGACCTGGAATCCGCGGACCGAACAGTTCGCCGGCGATGACGAGGCCAACCGCTGGCTCAGCCGCCCGCGGCGTAAGCCGTACGATTTCGAGGGCTAGCCCGCCCGTAACTGTGTACGACGGCCCTCCGAGGCCGTCGACAAGCTCGGGATCGACGGGCTCGGAAGCCCATCGTACATTGCTCTCCGCGGATTTGCCCCTCCGTAATACCACGCTATAGTATCACAGAGGGAGTATACGGAGGGGGGGTTGCGCGCCTCCGTTGCCAACGGCCGAGGCGCGCGACATAATGAAACGAGAGACAAACCCAGCGTAAACGGCGCGAGTTGGGCAATAATATCGCCCGATCATCGCGAGTATTGCGGCGGAAAGCCGCCGCAGAGGCCCGTCATGCCGAAGGAACCCTTCGATCCCTACCGCAAATGGCTGGGTATCCCGCCCTCGGAACAGCCGCCCGATCACTATCGTCTTCTTGGGGTGGCCGCTTTCGAGAACGACCCAGACGTCATCGCCAATGCCGCCGACCGGCAGATGGCCCATGTGCGCACATTCCAGTCGGGCAGGTATTCCAAGCTGTCGCAGAAGCTGCTGAACGAGTTGGCTTCCTCCCGGGTTTGCCTGCTGGATGGGACGAAACGGGCCGAGTACGACCAGCAACTCCGGCAGAAACAGGCGGCTGCCCAGCCCCTTCAGCCGGCTCCACCACCTCCCCAGAGTGTCGCAGCGCCCCCTCCGGCACCGCCATCCATGGCTGGTAGTGCGCCCCCCGTGGTATCGTCCGTCCCACTGGCCGGCCCAACTTCCGTTGGGGCGACCAGCATCGGCGCCGGATCCATCAGCGCCGGATCTCGGGCGACAACGTACGCCGGCAAGCGCCGAAAGAAAACCTCGTGGCAGGCGCCGGCCCTGATCGGGGGGGTCATTGTCACGCTGGGTGTGGTTCTGTTGTTGACGATGGGTGGATCGGGCAACGGCAAAACGAAAGAAGACAAAGAGAAGAAACCGGCCAAATCGCAAGAGTCTGAGAAGCCTCAGACCGGCGCGACCTCCAACGGACCCCAGACGCGGCCGCCCCGTGGGCCACGACATCCGCGTCCCGACGGCCCGGGCACCACGATACCTCCCGTTTCGGGCGTCCCGATTCCCGCCCGGCGCGATATCGTCGACCCGGTGGGGCAAATCTGCTCGATGACCGGACACGACGGCCCCGTGTTGGCGGTCGGCTACTCGCCGGACGGCATCCACGTTCTTACCGGGGGCGAGGATGGTACGGTGCGGATGTGGGATGTCGACAGCGTCGGCGAAACCCGCCGGTTTACCGGGTCGGCCCACCCGGTCCATGCCGTCGCGTTTTCACCCGATGCAAATCTCGTCGTGGCCAGCACCGGCACGGAGGATCCGCCGGAGGGGGAGATCCTTTTCTGGGAAACCGGTAGCGGTACGAAGAGAGGCGACATCAGCGTGTCCCCCTTGGCCGTGGTACGGGACGTCGCCTTCTCACACGACGGCAAATTTCTCCTCTTGGCCGGTGCCGACAGTACCGTGCGGCGGATCGAGGTGGTTTCCTACGGGAAAGCCGGCCTGTTCACCCGTCACGGAGACGCGGTCCTGAGCGTGGCCTTTTCACCGAGCGGGAAACGGGCGATTTCCGGCAGCGCGGACCACTCGGTCTGCCTCTGGACCACGGCCGACGGAGAACTCATCCACCAGATGCAGCGGCACGCCGGTCCGGTAACCAGCGTGGCCTATTCGGCCGACGGGATGTACGCGATTTCGGGAAGTACCGACAAGACGCTGGGTGTCTGGGATTTGTCCACCGGCAAGCTTCTGCGACGCATCACGGGCCACCAGGGCGAAGTGACGGCCGTGGCCTGGTCGCCGCTGGGTGATCGGTTCCTCTCGGCCAGCACCGATGGAACGGTCCGGCTTTGGAACGCCGCCGACGGCACCCCGCTTCATCGGTTCGACGGTCATACCGGCCCGGTACGCGACGTGGCTTTCGACTTCGGCGGCTATCGCGCCGTATCGGTTGGCGACGACGGAACGGTTCGACTGTGGGGCCTGCCGCGGCCAGACAAGGCCGATCCCCAAGGCGGCGACCCCGACGACCCGGCGGGCGCCCAGGCAAGGCTTTCCTTGCCCGACGCTCAGTCGCTCGGCAGCGCCGAGGCGTTTGTCAAGGAGGAACTGTTCAAGACGGATTTCGCTCCCGGCGCGGCGGCGACCCGTGATCTGGCAGCCCGCCTGACCGCCGAGGCAGGCAACGGCGAACATAACGACGCCACCGTCTACACTCTGTGGAAGTTGGCCGCGGAAACCGAGGCCCGCGAGGGCAAGGCCGACAAGGCATTCGCAACCATCGGCGAAATCACCCGGCGGTTCGATACCGACGGGTTGATGCTCAAAGGCCAGGTGCTCAATACGATCACGAATGCCTCCAGACCGGCGATCACTCCCCTGGTGGCGCAGCAGGCACTGGCGCTGATCGACGAGGCGACCGATTCCGACCAGTATGATCTGGCCACGCATCTCGTCGGCCTGGCACGCAAGGTGGCCGCCAAACGGCGGGACGGATCTTATAGCCGATTGGTTTCGGAGCGGGCCGAGCAGATCGCCGCGATGCAGACCGCGTTCGACGAAATTCGTGCGGCCAAGAAACAGCTTGAGACACAACCCGACGATCCAGAAGCCAACGAGGCGGTCGGTAAATTCTACTGCTGCATTAAGGGAGATTGGGAACTCGGGTTGCCGATGCTCGCGCTGGCCGAGAACGACCGATGGCGCGATCCGGCAAAATCCGATCTGATCGACCCGCCCGACGCCCAGGCACGGTTGGCCGTGGCCGACGCGTGGTGGAATCTGGCCCAGCAGCAGCAGCCGGTGGCTAAACATCGCGTCAAGGAGCGGGCCATTCATTGGTACAAGCTGGCCGAACCGACGTTGGCCGGCACTAGCAAGACGCGCGCCCAGCATCGCATCGGCGAAGCGGCGGGCACCGGAACCACGGACCAGACCGCACTCTTGCCGAGGGTCAAGGGGCTGGACAGTCGGAGCGGGGCCGCCAAAGCCGCCTATCTGGCCTATTTCGGTGGAACCGCCGAGAGCGAAGCGGCGGTGGATCGAGCCCTGGCTTGGATCGCCGCGCATCAGCAGCCCGACGGAAGCTGGACCTTCGACCACGACAACGCCAGTTGCATGGGCAAATGCGCCAACCCCGGATCGCACGGCAAGAAGGCTCCGATCGCCGCCACGGCCGTCGCCCTGCTACCGCTGCTGGGAGCCGACAACACGGCCCGGTCCGGCAAATATCGCGCGAACGTTCAGCGCGGGTTGAACTATCTAATGAACCGGATTGTCGCGGTTGGGCCAAGAACGGGAAGTCTCTACGAGACCGACGGCCGGGAGATGATGCCCCACGCACTGGCCACGATCGCTTTCTGCGAGGCGTTCACCCTGCAACGCGACAAGGTAACCCAGGCCAACGCCCAAGCCGCCGCCAATTTCATCGAACAAACGCAAAACGAAGACGGGGGATGGGGACCCCGGCCGAAAAAACGCGACGGAAGCGGCGGCGACGCCAGCACCATGTCGGCCACCGTCTGGAGTTTGGCCGCGCTGAAGGCGGCCGAGCGGGCCGGGTTCCGTGTCTCGACCGGCGTGACCGATCTGGCCACGTCGTTTCTCGACGACTGTGACAGCGACGACCACGACGGATTCACCGTTAAGCCCGGCGGCGGAACATCCGAGCCGCACGCCACGGCCGCCGGGTACGTCTGCCGGCTGTACACCGGCTGGCCCCCCAGCCACGCCGGCGTGAACCAGTTTGCCGGGGCCCGTGCCGACGCCGGCCCCTCGACCGACGGAGACGTCTATCTCAACTACTTCGCCAATCGCGTGATGCGCCAGGCCGGCGGTGACCATTGGAAGAAGTGGAACCCCGCGTTGCGAGATCACCTCCTTGCCACGCAAGCCACCGCCGATCACGCCAAGGGAAGTTGGTTCATCGCCGCCAACAAATGGGGAACCCAGGCCGGCGGCCGGCTCTTCGCCACGGCGATGTCCGCGCTGATCCTGGAAAACTACTACCGCCACCCGGTGCCGCGGAAATAGAACAGGCTGGCCTTCCCTCTCCGTGTTCTCCGCAACGCGCACGAACCCGATCGTCAACGGGAATCTTGATGCGAATTCTCCTTCGCCGGGAGTCTACACGTTTGCCCGATCGGCGGCCAGCATCTTCATGAACTGCTTCAGGAACGGCGCGCTGTCGTGCCAGGTTCGGGCGGTTACCAGGTTGCCGTCGACCACCACGGGCCGGTCGACGTATTTCCCCCCGCCTTGGGCACAATCCATCGCGCACTTGCCCACCGTAGTGACCGTGCGGCCGCGGATCACGCCGGCGGCGCTGACGATCTCGATGCCGTGGCAGACCACCGCGACCGGTTTCTTCGCGGCAAAGAAATGCCGCGTGATTCGCATCAGATCGCGATCGTAGCGCAAGTATTCCGGTGCCCGACCGCCGGAGACGAACAGCCCGGCATACTCGGCCGGATCGACGTCGGCAAACGCCACCTCGGCCTTGATGTGATAGCCGGGCCGCTCCTCGGTGATATCCCACGGCACATCGCTGTTGGGGGGCACCTCGTGCAACGACATGTGGTAAAGCCTCGCCTTCGGACCGGCCACGACCACGCGAAAATCGTCCTCGGCGATGCGGAAGTAAGGATACAGCGTGTCCATCGCTTCGGTTGCATCGCCGATGGGCATCAACACCTTGGGCATCTTCGCCGAATCCTTATCCGCCTCGGCCGCACCGGCGGCGGCCGTCATCGACATGGCCGCCGAACCGCCGGCCAGAAGACCGAGCATGGTTCGGCGATTGAAATGATTCTCGTTCATTGGTGATTTCCTTTCGGTCATTTAGAGTCCCAGAAGACCGGCGTACGGGAGACGCCCGCGCCGGCCAGCAAGGCGAGAAGGGCAACCGTGCCGAGAACTGCCCGTGGTTGCGTATTTCCGGTGAAAGAAGCTATCTTCATCATGCCCCTCCGAATCGTGTGTGAGTCTAGCCAGCGTTTTTAATACCTCGCCAGATCCTTATCCTCGCCTTTCGGCCAAAGCGTCTTCGTCCATTGGCCCATCGAGGCGCTCATCATTCGCAGGTCGCTGCCTACGGCGATGAACTGCATGCCCTGCTCGGCCCGTTGGACCGCTGTCTCCGGGTCCATGGCGTGAATGCCCGTGGGCGTGCCAACCTGTTTGCCGACGCGGATCACTTCCTGCACCAGGGCCTCGTGCTGCTCGGGCGTCGGTTTGCCGCCGTCGGGCGTGCGCATGTTGAAACGCAGGTCGTTGGGGCCGATGAAGATGGCGTCGCAGCCGGGCAGTTGGTAAATCTGCTCGGCGTTCTTTACGCCCGTGGGGCTTTCCGTTTGCAGGACCACGAGGATCTCGTCGTTGGCCCGTTCGTAGTAATCGCCCGCGGCGGCGGAGAAATTCATCGCGTGCATCCCGCCGCCCACGCTGCGGTTACCCACCGGCGGGTACTTGGCCGCGGCGATGGCGATGCGGGCCTGCTCGACCGTATCGACCATGGGCACGACGATTCCCCACGCGCCGGCATCCAATACGCGTTTGATGCAGTAGTGGTCGCCCTCGGGCACCCGGGCCAGGGGCACGCACCCGGCGTCGGCCACGGCGGCGAAGATCATCGCCGCCTGATTCCAGTCGATCGGCGCATGTTCGATGTCGAGCGTGAGCCACTCGAACCCGCTGCGAGCCAGCACCCGGGTGGCGTGCAGATTCCCCAACGAGAGCCAGGTTCCAAACGACGGTTTTCCTTGGCGCAGTTTCTCTTTGACCGGATTGGTTTTCATCGGGACGGCGCTTCCTTTCTTGGGGAGTCGGTTTGCACCCTGTTTGATGGGTGGCACTGGCGTCCCGCCAGTGCCCTTTGCCTGGCCGTCGCTTGCACTTGAGAGCGACCAAGAAACACTGCGCGAGTTGATCGGTTTGAAGTGATGTTGTGTTCTGGAGTTCCCAAAGAGGTAGGCACACTCTTGGGGGGCGGAGTCGATTGCCGCCGGGGATTTTGCTGGTTAGGCAAGGTGCAAGCTACGAGCCCAAGAAGCACTGGCGAGATGCCAGTGGCACCCAATCCATCACTTCACCAGCGACAGAGTACCAGTTTTTCACACCCCGCGCCATGACGCAACCCCCCAACGGTTTTCACGGGCGTGGTCGGCAGCGGTGAAAGGATGTAGAATGGGGACGGCTTGGTGGCGGTTGTTGAGAGCTGAGAGGTTTTATGCCTGAATTCATTACGGTCGCGCGGGTGGGTGAGATTCCCGAAGGTCGGGGACGGACGTTTGCCGTGGGCGGTCAAACGGTAGCCGTGTTCCGTGTCGACGGCGAGTATTTCGCCTTGGACGACTTCTGCCCGCACATGGGCGCGTCGCTGGGTACCGGCGACGTACATGACGGGGCCGTCGTTTGCGATCGCCACCTTTGGGCCTTCAGTCTCAGCGACGGCGTCTGCCGCGAGGCGCCCACGATGAAAGCCCAAACCTTCGATGTCCGCGTCCAAGGAGACGAGATTCAGGTGGGAGTGACCGCCGCCGCCGGATAATGCCCGCAGTGGCAGTGGATCCCGCGTATGGCCGGTGGAATACCATCTTTCGGGCGGCTTAACACCCAGCCATAAAGCTATTCTCCGGCACGCCTTGTCCGGGCGGCCGGAGTACGTTACATTAAGATGTTTACCTTCGGACGATACCCCCCGGTTAGTTGCCGGTTCGATACAGATTGCCACCGAGGAAAAGGGCGATGAAGAAGAAGATCCACCCCGACTACGTCGAGACCAAGGTGACCTGCGGCTGCGGGAATTCGTTCACGACCCGGGCGACGAAACCGGAGTTGAAGGTCGATATCTGCAACGCTTGCCACCCCTTCTACACGGGCAAGCTGAAGTACGTCGACGCGGCCGGCCGCATCGACACGTTCAGGAAGAAGTTCGGCAGTTCCGGCTACGCCAGCGTGAGTCGGGCGAAAAAGAAGGCGGCGGAAACTCCCGCAGTCGAGACCCCGGCCGCCGAGACCCCGGCCGCCGAGACCCCGGCAGTCGAGACCCCGGCCGCCGACGCCTAGTAGTCCGTCGAAAAAATCGTGTGCCACCGCTTGCCTGCAAGCAGTGTCGCGGATCCGAGTACGAATCCGGCAGCAGGGCACTGCTTGCAAGCAAGCAGTGGCACACAAGATGGGCCTTTTTTCAACGGGTTGCTAGTCCCTTTCACCGACCACTTCGAGTCGAACCGATGCGCGACCTTCTGGAACAGAAACTCGGCCGCTTCGAGGAATTGGAGCAGCAGTTGATCGACCCCGAGGTGCTGGTCAATCCCCTGCAGTTGGCCGCGGTGGCCCGGGAACACGGCTCGCTGGCCAAGCTGGCGACCAAGTATCGCCGCTTCAAGAATCTGAATCAACAGATCTCCGAGATCACCGAGTTGATGGAAGGCCCCGACCCCGAGATGCGCGAGTTGGCCGCCGCGGAACTGCCCGAACTCAAAGAAGAACGGGAAGGCTACTGGAACGAGCTGCTCGACATGACCATCGGCGGCGAGGACGCCAATCGGAGCCGGTGTGTGATGGAGATTCGCGCCGGGACCGGGGGCGACGAAGCGGGCCTGTTCGCCCGCGATCTGTACGAAATGTACAAACGCTACGCCGAGGATCACCGCTGGAAGATGGAAATCCTCGACATGAACCCGACCGAGTTGGGCGGGTTCAAGGAGATCATCCTCGGTCTGGAGGGCGAGGGTGTCTTTCGCCAACTGCAATTCGAAAGCGGTGGGCACCGGGTGCAGCGGGTGCCCGAAACCGAGGCCAAGGGACGCATCCACACCTCGGCGGCCACCGTGGCCGTGATGGCCGAACCGGAAGACGTCGAGATCAACATCAAGCCCGACGACTACCGCAAGGACATCTACCACGCCAGCGGGCCCGGCGGACAGCACGTCAACAAGACGGCTTCGGCCATCCGCCTGACCCATCACGATTCGGGAATCGTCGTCCAGTGTCAGGACGAGAAAAGCCAGCACAAGAACTTTGCCAAGGCTCTGCGCGTGATGAAGACCCGGCTCTACGACGCCCGGCGGGCCGAAGAGCATCAGAAGCGGGCCGACGAGCGGAAGAGCAAAGTCGGCTCGGGTGACCGCAGCCAGCGCATCCGCACCTACAACTTCCCCGAGAATCGCGTCACCCATCACGCGATCAACCTGACGCTCTACAAGCTCGATAGCATCCTGGCCGGGAATCTCGATCCGGTCATCGACGCGCTGATCGAACACGAACGGCAAGATCTGCGCGATTCCTTCGGAACGATTGAATAGGCAACGCGCCGCTAAGAAGAGCCTTTAACGCACGGGGCGACCATGTCGCAAACCGAGGCATGGACCGTCGGACGTCTGCTGAAGTGGACGACCGATTATCTCCAGGATCACCATGCCGACAGCCCCCGGCTCGATGCCGAGATTCTCCTGGCCGAAGCGATGGACTGCCAGCGGATCGAACTCTATACGGCGTTCGAGACCGTGCCCGACGAACACCCCAGGGCGGCCTTTCGCCAGTTGGTAAGCCGCCGCGCCGAGGGAACGCCGGTGGCCTATCTGGTCGGCCGGCGCGAGTTCTACTCAATGTCGTTTCGCGTCACGCCCGACGTCTTGATCCCCCGCCCGGAGACCGAGTTTCTGATCGTTGCCTTGCTCGATCTGGTCAAGGAACGTTCGGCGGGAGAGGAAGTCACGATCTGCGACGTGGGCTGCGGCAGCGGAATCGTGGCCGTTTGTGCGGCAAAGCATCTTCCCGAGGCCAGGGTGACCGCCCTGGATATTAGCCCCGCGGCGCTGGAAGTGGCCGCCGACAACGCGCGGCAACACGGCGTGGCCGATCGGATCGAGTTCGTTCAAAGCGATCTCTTGACCGGTCTGCCGGACGGGCAGTGTTTCGACTTCATCGCGAGCAATCCGCCTTACGTGTCGGAACCGGAGTTCGAGTCGCTGCCCCGGGACGTCCGGGACTACGAACCACGATTGGCCCTGGTCGGCGGACCCCAGGGAACCGAGGTGACCGAGAAGCTGGTTGCCGAAGCCTCGTCGCGGCTTCGACCGGGCGGGCATCTGCTGGTGGAAATCAACCCAGCGTTGCACGAGGCAACGACCGCGCTGCTGGCCGCCGACGCAACTCTGGAACTCGGCCCGACGGTCAAAGACCTGGCCCAACTGCCGCGGGTCGTGCAGGCAAGGAAGACATGAATAGGTTTCCATGGCCCGATTCCGCATCCAAGGTGGTCTGCCTCTGTCCGGCTCGGTCGACGTGGCCGGATCGAAAAACGCCGCGCTGCCGATCATGGCCGCCTCGATCCTCGCCGATGCGCCAGTCGAACTCCATAACGTGCCTCGCGTAGCCGACGTCGCGACGCTCTCGCGGTTGCTCGGGCGACTGGGCGTTTGCGTGAGGAACATCTCGCCGGGAGGCATGCACCTGGAAACGGCGGATCCGCTGCCCGTCCGGGCCGACTACGCGCTGGTCCGCCGCATGAGGGCCAGCTTCTGTGTCCTCGGACCCCTGTTGGCCCGACGTGGCCGCGCGGTCGTCTCGCTGCCCGGCGGGTGCAACATCGGCCATCGACCGGTCGATCTGCATCTCCGCGGACTGGCCGCGCTGGGCGCGACGTGGCATCTCGAAAACGGCTACGTCGTCGCTCGGGCCGAGCGGCTCACCGGGGCCGACGTGCATCTCGGCGGTCCTCGCGGCCCGACCGTCACCGGCACGGCCAACGTGCTCTCGGCAGCCGTGCTCGCCCGTGGAACGACCACTATCCACGATGCGGCCGTCGAACCGGAGATCGTCGACCTGGGCCATTTCCTTATCGCCCTGGGAGCCCAAATCACCGGACTGGGAACATCGACAATCCGCGTTCGGGGCGTCGACCGACTCGGCGGCACGACCTATCGCGTCATTCCCGACCGGATCGAAGCGGCCACGCTGCTGCTGGCCGTGGCGGTGACCGGCGGATCGGCCACCGTGACCGGCGCTCGGCCCGATCATCTCGACGCCGTGTTGGCCGGGCTGCGCGCGGCCGGTTCGCAACTCGAGGTGGCAGCCGACCGCATCACGATCATCGCCCCGCCCGTGCCGCAACCGCTGGACATCGTCGCCTCGCCCTATCCGGGCATGCCGACCGACGTGCAAGCCCAATGGACGGCCCTGCTCGCGTTGGCCCCGGGCCGCAGCACGGTGGCCGATCGCGTCTTTCCCGATCGTTTTCAACACGTCGCCGAACTGGCAAGGCTCGGCGCCCGGGTCATTCGCCGCGGCGATACGGCGACCGTCACCGGTGTGAGGCAACTCGTCGGCGCCCGCGTCAACGCCTCCGACCTGCGAGCCAGCGCCGCGCTGGTGCTGGCCGCCCTGGCCGCCCGTGGTCAAACCACCATCGACCACATCGCCCACCTCGACCGCGGCTACGAGCAACTCGACGAGAAGCTCAACCGGCTGGGCGCGAGGATCCGGCGGCTCGATACGCACGGCGTGGCGCCGCCGCATGTGCCGATGGTGTCTCGCCGCTGCCGGTAACATCCCCTCCCAGCCCCCGTCTCTGCTCACTTGCCACCCGTGGCACGGCAGCGTACGATTGGTGTGCCCTTTCGGTTCCCAGGTACCACAAGCTCGCGGGTATCCCCTCATGCAAAAGCTCATCCCCCTGCTCCTCGCGGTCGCTCCGATGTATCTCACCGCAAGCGCGGCCGAGCGTACCGTACCCACCAGTCCCCACGCCCGACTTCGTGCCGTCGACGCGACCGACGTGCGTTGGACCGACGGGCTTTGGGCGGAGAAGTTCGAGCTTTGCCGGCGGGTGATGATCCCGGGCGTCGAGCGGGCGCTGCATCATCCGGAAAATGCGGCCTGTTTGGATAATTTTCTTGTCGCCGCGGGGATACAGGAAGGTTCGCACCGCGGAACGAATTGGGGCGACGGCGATTGTTACAAGTGGCTCGAAGCGGTCGCCCGGGTGTATGCGATCACCGGCGACGAGCCACTCGACCGCCTGATGGATCGCTGGATCGAAGCCATCGCCAAAGCCCAGCAGCCCGACGGATACCTCTCGACCAATATCCAACTGACCGGCAAGGAGCGACTGGCCAATCCGCATCACCACGAGATGTACAACATGGGGCACCTGCTCACCGCCGCGTGCGTACATCATCGGGCGACCGGCAAGGAGAGTTTCCTCGACGTGGCCCGAAAGCTGGGCGATTTCCTCGACGACACCTTCAGCCCGCGGCCGCCCGAGCTGGCCCATTTCGGCTGGAATCCGTCGAACATCATGGGCCTGGTCGATCTCTACCGGACGACCGGCCAGGAGAAGTATCTCCGCCTGGCCAAGACGTTTGTCGACATGCGCGGCTCGGCGCCCGGCGGCAGCGATCTGACGCAAGACCACGTACCGCTTCGCGAGGAGACCGAGGCGGTGGGCCATTGCGTCTGCGCGATGTATCTCTACTGCGGCGCGGCCGATGTCTTTGTGGAGACCGGCGAGAAGGCGCTTGCGGAGGCGCTCGACCGGCTGTGGCAAGATGCGACGACCCGAAAGATGTACATCACCGGCGCCAACGCGGCCATGGCCGGCGGCCGGTCGATCCGCGGCGATTCGGTCCACGAGGCGTTTGGCGCGGCATATCACTTGCCCAATCGCACGGGCTACAACGAGACGTGTGCCAATATCGGCTCGGCCATGTGGAACCGGCGGTTGCTCGCAGTTAGCGGCGACGCCCGCCATGCCGACGAGATCGAGCGCGTGCTCTACAACGGTCTGCTGGCGGCGGTCGGCGCCGAAGGTAAGGACTTTTTCTACGCCAACCCGCTGAAATGCGATCAAAGCACGGCCGGCCTTTCCCGAAATCACACGCTACAGCGATGGTCGATCCACCGTTGCTACTGCTGTCCCGTACAGGTCATTCGCACCATCGCCAAAGTTCAAGGGTGGACGTACGGCGTTTCGCCCCAAGGGATTTGGGTCCACTTGTACGGCGGCAATGAACTGCGAACCACGCTGGCCGACGGCTCGCCGGTCCGGCTCGTGCAGCAGACCGACTACCCCTGGGACGGCCGGGTGAAGATCACCGTGCGGCAATGCCCCCGGCGGCAGTTCGCCCTGATGTTGCGGATTCCCGGCTGGGCCGATACGGCCACGATCCGCGTCAACGGCGAGTCGTGGCCGGGTGAGACGACGGGGGGAACCTACGCCGCCGTGCGTCGCACCTGGGCTGTCGGCGACGTGGTCGAACTGGAGATGCCGATGCGCGTGCGGTTGATCGAATCGCACCCGGCGGTCGAGGAAAACCGCAACTACGTGGCCGTCGCGCGCGGCCCGGTGGTGTACTGCGTCGAATTGCCGGTCGATCAGGAGGGCGAGGAAAAGTGGAAGACGGGCGTGTTTCTGCCGGAGAACGCGACCTTCGCGCCCCGCCACGACGCGGAGTTTCTCGGCGGCGTCACGGTCCTCCAAGGCACGGCGCTAACGTTCGCGGGCCGGGATCGGTTCGTCGAGAAGACGGCCGCCGTGAAAGTCCCGGTGGACAGCCGCGATTGGGACGGTGTGCTCTACCGCGAGTTTCGCCCACGAAAACTCCCGCCGGCCACCGGCGGCACGGTTCCCGTCACGCTGATCCCCTACTTCGCCTGGGCCAACCGCGGGCCGTCGTACATGGAAGTGTGGATTCCGCTGGCGAGGTAGCGAGGTGGGAACTCGACCGATCGAAGTTTCTTGAAAACCGGGTGCTCTTCGGGGTATACTTGGGGACGACCGTGCTGCAAAACGCCGGGCACAAGTGCCCGGGCTAGACGATCCAACCCATTGGAAATCCTGCCATGAAATCACTACTTCGCTTGTCCGTCTTCACGGTCCTCCTGATCGCACCGTCGGTGGCCAATGCCGGGAAGCCGAACCTCGTCATCATCCACACCGACGAACATAACTTCCGCACGCTGGGCTGCTATCGCGATACGTTGCCGCCGGAACAGGCGCTGATGTGGGGCAAGGCGGTCGTCGAAACGCCGCATGTCGATTGGCTGGCCGATCGGGGGGCGCTGTGTACGAGTTTCTACGCCACCACACCCGTCTGCTCGCCGTCGCGTTCGTCGTTCGTCTCCGGCCGTTATCCGCAGAATACGCCGGTGGTGACCAACAACATCGCGCTGGCCGACGAGGTGGTCACCTTCGCCGAGATCCTAAGCCGCAAGGGTTACGCCACCGGTTACGCGGGCAAGTGGCACTTGGACGGCTCGGGCAAACCGCAATGGGAACCGGCACGGAAGTTCGGCTTTGCCGACAACCGCTACATGTTCAACCGCGGGCATTGGAAACAGTTGGAGGAAACGCCCGAGGGACCCCGGGTGAAAGCCCGGACAGGCGGAAAACCGAGCTACGGCGTGCAGGGCGCCGATGAAAAATCGTTCACGACTGATTTCCTCGCCGATCGGGCGGTCGAGTTCATCGCGGCGAATAAGGGCAAGCCGTTTTGCTACATGGTCAGTCTGCCCGACCCACACGGCCCGGATACCGTGCGGCCGCCGTACGACACGATGTTCGCCGAGCAGACGTACGAGATCCCCCGCACGTTCGACAAATCGCACGACGGTCTGCCCAATTGGGGGCGACCCGCGGGCAACTTCGCCGACATGGCCAAGTATTACGGCATGGTCAAGTGCATCGACGACAACGTCGGCAAGATCCTCGACTCGCTGCGCGAACAGGGGCTGCTGGAGAACACGATCGTCGTCTTCACCGCCGACCACGGCGACCTGCGGGGCGAACATCACCGGCAGAACAAGGGCGTGCCGTACGAAGGGTCGGCGAAGATCCCGTTTGTGGTTTACTTTCCCGAGAAGATCCAAGGCGGCACGATCGTCGACGAGGCGTTGGGTTGCGTTGATTTTCTGCCCACGATTCTGGCGTTGATGGACGTCGCCACGGCCGGCAAGGAAGAGGGCCGCGATGCGTCGGCCCTGTTGACCACCGGCCGAGCGCCCGCCGATTGGCAGGACATCACCTTCATGCGCGGCACCGGCGGGCAACGCGCCAACTGGCTGGCCGCGGTCACCGACCGTTACAAGCTCATCTATTCGCCGGACGGCGACCCGTGGCTGTTCGACCTGGAAGAAGACCCCGACGAGTTGGTCAACCGTTTCACCGATCCGAAATGCCGCGAGACGGTCCGCGAGCTTGCCGGCCAGATCGTCGCCTACGGCCGGAAGCACTCCGATCCGTACATTGAGAACGAGAAGATCCAAGCCGATCTGCGGTGGTCGACCGATGGCACGGGGGCGTATGTTTCGACGGCACCGACGCCGAGACCGGCCGTACCGTCAACGCCCGGCAAGAAACCTGGCGGCCGGGGGAAACGCCCACGATAGCTACAGGCCCGTGAATAATCCGGGAAAGGATATCGAGGGTTCAAACACCCTCACACCAGCCCTCCAGGGAGAGGGGGCAATGTCGCCTACCTTCCCACCCGCGTCGCCAACTCGGGCGGCTGCAAACGGGGCGAATGGGCACCGCAACTTTCCGCGTTGGTCGGCGCCGGAACCGGCTCGGGATAGAATCCGAACTGCTGCAGCAACGCCAACTTCGGCAGCACGTTGTTTTCCAGATCGATGTGGAAGAAGCCGGGGAAAATGTCCGGGTTGGCCGTGATTAGATCGAAGTACTCGGCGTGTTGATCGGGCAGTTCCACCCGCCCGCCGCGACACACCTCGTGACCGGTGAAGACAAACTCCGGAAACAAGTACGGACAGAACTCCAACTCCGTATTGCCCGCGTATTCCTGGTAAATTTCCGTCTGCGGCAAGAGCGAGAGCAAACTTGGTAGAATCCGGGCGCCGAGCATCCGAAACGATACCATCTGGAACAGCGACTGATTGAAGTCTTCGATCGTCTCGAAGGGAAACCCCCATACATAAAACGTATCGACCCGGGGGAAGATCTCGACGGCCTTGGGCACCACGTCGAGCGTTTCCGCGGCGGTGAACCCCTTTTTTATCCGCTGTAAGACGCGCTCGGACCCCGACTCGATACCGAACCGCAATTCGACGCAGCCGCAATCGGCCATCGCCCGCATCATCTCGTCGTCGACCAGATTGATCCGCCCAAACGCCTTCCACTGCACGTCGAGCCCGCGGGAGGTCAGCTCGTGGCAGAACTCGACCACGTGTTCTTTTCCGGAGACGAAGAATTCGTCCTGAAACAGAAACAGATCGACACCCGCCTCGCGGTTGAGGAATTCCATCTCGTCGACGATGTGGCGCGGGCCGCGCGAATAGCTCTTCAGGTTCCAAACCGGAGCCACGGAGCAAAACGTGCAGAGGTACGGGCAACCCCGGCTGGTCATCATGCCGTAGCCGGCGTAGCGCGAGAGGTCGACCTTCTCGAAGGCGGGAAGCGGCAGCGAGTCGAGATCGACGATCCGCTCCCGGTCGGGCGTGTGGCGGATCGATCCGTTGTCGTGATAGGAGATACCGTCGATGCCGCCCAGATCGGCGTTCTTCCGCAGCGCGTCGAGCAACTCGGGCGCCGTTCGCTCGCCCTCGCTGCGGCAGATGACGTCGATCCAGGGGAATCGCGTCAACAGCTTCTCTTCGACCGCCTTGGAGCCGACGCCGCCGAGCACCAGTTTTCGGTCGGGAAACGCCTCGCGCAACGCCCGAATCGCCAGAATCGTAAACGGCAACAGGTTGGCCATACAGGAAAGCCCGATCACGGGGGCCGGATCGGCGAGGAAATTGAGAAAGACGTTCATGTCGAACGGCTCGTCGGAATCGACGCACTGGTAGTCGCGAAAATCGACCTGGTAGCCGGCGTCTTCCAGCGCCCGGCAGAGATAGAGCGGCCCGAGCGGCACGTGCAACTCGCGCTCGATCTCCTCGCCGTACCGCATGAAGAGCATGTTCAGATTGACCAGCGTAATATCGGCCGCCATGAAATGTGCCTCGTAAGAAGTCGCGATGGGTGTCCGTTCAGTCGGGCCGGATGCCCGTGGGAGCCGGGGGATTGTCGGGACGAATGCCCTCGCTCGGGGGAATCTCTCGCGGCCGGGTCGGCGGCTCTGCCGACTTGGGAGCCTGGGAAGGATCGGGACGGGAACCCTTGGTCATGGGGATGTCCCGTGGCCGGGTCGGCGGTTTTGGCGGCTTGTCGGGGCGAATGCCCTTGGTAGGCGATGGGTCCGGATCGTCAGCCGGCTCCTCCGACGGATTGTCGGGGCGACTGCCGCCGCAGCCCGGAACCGATACGCCGATGGCCGTCAGCATGACCGCCGCAGCCGTGCCGAGAAACGCGCGGCGATGGTCTTGCGGTACATGGGTTTGGGCGATCACCGCCTCAAGTTGCTCGTCCGGCACCGCCCGAAGCATCATCTCCTCGGCCGGGTCAAGCTGCAAACCGATCGACTCGGCCGCACCGGCCCGTTGCTCCAGCAGGTGTGTCTTGAACTTCGGGTCGATCGAGGCTTTCTTAACCAGCACCTCGATGCCGCGGGGGATCGCGCCAACCTGCTGGCCGCTTCCCGGCGGACGTCCGCCCACGATTGTCGTGCGGACCGCCTCCTGCTCCCGCGGCCGATCGGCGCGGAACTGCGGCCCCGAAGGGTCTTGCCCTTGACTCATCGCTTCGTTCCTCCGGAGTGGAAGATGGTTTCAATCTGCTTTTTCATGGCATGATACCCCCGATGCCGCCGCGCCAGGGCGGATCGGGCCGATTCCTCATGGTCATAGGTGGTGTTCGGGAATCCACGTCGGCCGCCTTCCTCGCTTCCCTCTCTCGCTGGACTGCCTCGCGCTTGGCCACCACGTCGGCAGCATACTGGATCACGTCGCCGACCGTTTCGGCCTGGCGAATGACGTCGCCGGAAAGATGGACGCGAAGCCGGGTCATCAGCGTTGTTCGCATTCGAGACAATTGGCGCAAGTCGGCCTTGAGGTCTTCGGTTATCCGGCTTTGGGGCGTGATCGGCCGGACCGCTTCGCGCAATTGCCGCTCCATCACCCCAATGACTGTCCGGCCGACGTCCGAGCGGGCCATGGCTTCGTCGACTAGTTGACCGACCGTGTCGAGTTTATCGGGACCGCCGAAAAAGAACAATCCGTCGGGGTCTCCTTCAATCTCCCTGCGGATCGTCGCAAGCTTGTCCTGGTCGATCCCCAGGTCTTCTTCAAGCCGGCTCTCCAACGTAATCCCATTGGCCGGCGTGTCGCAGTGCTCGGCCAGCACGGCGATCACGCGCCGGGCAAAAGTGGGATCGGGGATCCCTTTCACGGGATTGGGCGGCACATATAAACGCCGGATCCCCTCCGTCTGAGGCCGAATCCCGCCGCTGCCGAACCCTCCCGCCGACGCTGTTTCGGCGACCCCGAGCACCGCCAACATGGCCGCCGCCGCAGTGCCCAGAAACGCTCGCCGGTGCGATTGCGGTACATTGGTCCGCGCGATGATCGCTTCGAGCTGCTCGCGCGGCACGACCCGGAGCATCATCTCTTCGGCCGGTGTCAGTTCGAGATCGATCGCCTCGGCCGCCTCGGCCCGCGCTTGCAGCAGCAGCTCCTTGAACTGGGGATCCACCGAGGCCTTCTTCACCAGCACCTCGATACCGCGGGGGATCGACTCCGACCGCCGCGGGTCGCCCGGTGTGTCTTGCCGTGGGCTCATGGGTTTGCTCCTCAATGTCCGTCCGCTCCGCCGCTAGTCGCCTCTCTCCTATTCTACTCTATTGCGGTCGGACCCCGTAGTATGGGAACGGGGGCACATCGGGCCGTATCCCCCGCGAGACGGGGACTTTCAACGGGTCTTCCGCCTGAATTGCCGCCCGCTTCACGGCCAGGGCGTGATCCACCATTTGGATCATGTCGCCGACCATGCGCGTTCGCCGAAATTCCTCCAGGGGAAGAGTTATGCCCTGCCGAGCCATCAAGGCGACGCACAACCGATTCATTTGCGCTGCATTCGCTTTCAGATCGCCCACCAACGACGTCCGCGGGGTGATCTTTCCGGGGGCCACCTGGAAGTGTCGGGCGATTGCCCCGATGACTTCCCGGCCGACCGCCGACCGGACCATCATCTCATCGATCACCTGCCCCACCGTCCGCAAAGTCCCGAACACTTCGGCGGGAATCGGCACGCGGAACTCCCCCTCCAACAATCCTCGCACCGCCTCGCGGCCCGCTCGATCCAACCGGAGATCGCGATCGAGTTGCGTAGAAGGATTCATCCGAGACGCGGGCGTACGCGAGTGGCGACTGAGAATTTCGGTTACCCGGGCGGCGAAACTCGGATGGGCGGTCTCCGCCTTCGGCGGCACCGGGTCCGGGGCAATTCCCGCGGGGGCGGGCGGCGGTGGCCGCACGCCTCCCGGGGCGATCATCTCTTCGGCCCTCGCAATGGCCTCGTCTACTCCGAGCACCGCCAACATGGCCGCCGCCGCGGTGCCCAGAAACGCCCGGCGGTGTGAT
The DNA here is from genome assembly GCA_964444795.1 of uncultured Planctomycetaceae bacterium. GTDB lineage: Bacteria > Planctomycetota > Planctomycetia > Pirellulales > Thermoguttaceae > JABMRP01. The sequence continues at coordinate 21,376 of CAYUIQ010000031.1, read as the reverse complement.
TGGGGGACGACAGTCTGCGCGATGATCGCTTCAAGTTGGTCACGCGGCACCGCCTGAAGCATCATCTCCTCGGCCGGTTCGAGTTGGAGGCCGATTGCTCGGGCGGCCTCGGTCCGATTTTGCAGCAGGAGTTTCTCGAACCGCGGATCTACCGAGGCCTTCTTCACCAGCACCTCGATACCCCGGGGGATCGGCTCCGACCGTTGCTGGCCGCCCGGTGTGTCTTGCCGTGGGCTCATGGGTTTGCTCCTCAATGTCCGTCCGATCGCGTGCGGGGTCAGGAGACTCGCGCACAGCGCGCTGTGCGGATCTCCCGACCCCGCCGCTTACCCATTCTACTCTATTGTGGTCGGATCCCGTAGCTTCGGGGTATATCGGGCCGTACCCCCCGCGAGACCGGAATTTTCAGCGGGTTTGCCGCCTGAATCGCCGCTTGCTTCGCGGCCAGCGCGTCGGCCGCCAGTTGGATCAGATCGCCGACCAGAACCGTCTGCCGAAATTTCTCCGCGGAGAAAGTCACACCAAGCCGAGCCGCCAAGGCACCGGACAACCGATCCATTTCCGCGTCGTCTGCCTTCAGGTCGGCCGCCAACGATGTTCGTGGGGTGATCTTTCCAGGAGCCACCTGGAACTGCCGGGCGATCGCCCCGATGACTTCCCGGCCGACCGCCGATCGGACCATCATCTCTTCGATCACCTGCCCGACGGTCCGCAAGGACGCGAACGCCTCGGCGGGAATCGGCACGCGGAACTCCTGTTCCAACGTCTTGCGTATCGCCTCGCGCCCCGTTGGATTCAGCCGGAGATCGCGATCAAGCCGAGTATTCGGACCGATCCGAGACACCGGCGTGCCTGTCCGGCGACCGAGAACGGCACTCACGCGGGCGGCGAAATTCGGATCGGGGGCCTCCACTTTCGATAGCACCGAGTCTTGGACAATTCCCGCGATGGGTACTTCGATGGGACGCACCCCGAAAGTGACCTGCGCAAGGGCCTTGTCGACGCCGAGCATGGCGAGCATGGCCGTGGCCGCGGTGCCGAGAAACGCCCGGCGCTGCGCCTGGGGGACGACCGTCTGGGCGATGATCGTTTCGAGTTGCTCGGGCGGCACGGCCTGGAGCATCATTTCCTCGGCCGGGTCGAGTTGGAGATCGATCGCCGCGGCGGCTTCGACCCGCGATTGCAGCAGAAGCTTCTTGAACTGGGGGTCGATCGAGGCCTTCTTGACCAGCACCTCGATACCCCGGGGGATGTCGCCCGGCTGCTGTCCGCCGCCCCGGGCGTCTTGCCGTTGGCTCATGTTTGCGATCCTCCCTTATGGCCCGGTTACCGCGTTTCCGTACCCCTGCCTGCTCATTGTAACAGAATTTCGCCCGATTCTTGGAGAATTCTCGGCCAAATCCGCCGGACTTGACCAATTATTCGAAGGGGTCTTGGAGAATCTGGTTGTCGGCGCGTTGGCCGAGGCGGCTCCAGGTGGTTTGATCGATCGATTCGGTGACGAAATGGACGCTGCCATCGACCACCACGACGTTGCAGCCGCCGGAATGCTGGCTGCCGAAGCTCAATTCGTTGTCGGTGTTCATCGGCACGCCCGAGGAGCCCATGAATTCCGACAGGTCGATGTTGATATCCGGATCGTCGCCGCCGATGTACCAGTGGTCCTTGGTGCCCGCGGGCTCCTTCTGGCTGGGTTGAAGGTCGGCAGGCAGGGGGACCGCCTCGGCAACGATGATCGTGTGGGTCGTTCCGTCGAGAATTCCGGAGAGGCGAACGCTGCTGTCGTTGAAGAGGGTGCCGTCGACCTTGCACATGACCCCCGCGCAGTGGCGGCAGACGCTCGAGTGGGGATAGTGCTGCGAGGTGACCAGCCCCGACGCGCAACCGATATAGGAGGCCGGCACTCGCTTGTGGAGCACCCAGCCGTCGCCCTGCGAGACGTTGTAGACGTGATCGGCCACACTTGCCGAGGGGCACCGATAGATGGAGATCACGGTCTGGCAGGCTTCGATATTCCCCCAGAGGCTGTTGGGGTTTCCCGGCGGCCCTTGGGCCCACTGACCGATGCCCCCTTCGTTGAAGGAGAGCCCATCGTAAAGCGCCTTCTGCTCGACGAACGGCAAGATGTAGGCCGTCCACGCGGTGCCCTGCTTGCCGTAGTTTCCCATGGGAAACCGTTGGTGCGCGTCGTGATACAGTTGCAGTCCCAGGCCGACCTGCTTGAGGTTGTTGGAGCACTGGGACCGCCGTGCCGCTTCCCGCACCATCTGCACCGCCGGCAGCAGCAACCCGATGAGGATGCCGATGATGGCGATGACCACCAGTAGCTCGACGAGCGTGAACCCGGGCGTCTCCCCTCTCCTTTTGGGAGAGGGCCGGCTCGTCGTTGCCGGAGACACGATGCCCGTATTTCGCACGCGATGCTCCTTTCCGCGGTCAAAACAAAGACTTGCGACCCCGCCGCTATCGTGCCTCTTCACCTTACCGCTTACGCCGCCGGATCCAAGGAACCAAGCCCACCGCGGCCAGAACCAGCAGCACGCAGGTACTCGGCTCGGGGACGGCTTGGCTGACGACACCGCTGACTTTCACGTTGTCGACGGACCACCACCAGTCGTTGCCGGCGTCGAGGTAACCGAATTGGAAAACCATGGTGCCGGTGCCTGGGTTGTCGATGTCGAACAGCAGGTGTTCATTGACCCCCAACTCTTGATCGCCGGCCACGTCTGATTCTTCGGTGAATACGTTGGTGAAGGTGGCCCCGCCGTCGAAGCTAACATCGAGCGTGGCAGTCTGTGTGTCGTAATCCCGCCAGCTCGAGTCGAACTCGATGACGACAGTATTCGGTTCAACCGTGCTCAGGTCGATTCCCGGCGTGGTGATCAATGTATTGAACAGATCGGGGTCGACGTTCGTGCCATCGTCGTAGGCGTCCCCATCGGCAACCATCACGGTTCCCTGGCCAAATGTGAACTGGCTGCGGTTTTGATTCCCTTCCGTGGCAATCCACGAATTCTTGTCGAGAAACGTCCAGCCGAGGAATTCGGCGGGAGATCCTACGGGAGTGGTACCGTTGTCGCGCCCCCAACCCGCCGGAGGCACGTCCGTCCAGTCGGTGCCGTCACCACCGCCCTCGGTCGGGCTGACAAACGGACCCAGCGTCAAGCTCTCGAAATCCTCGAACAGCAAGACTTCCTTCGGGGCAGCCGGCGTGTAGGGGATGGGAGCCGTCTGTAAAGCGGCAATCTCTCCGGCATCCAGGATGCGATCCCAAGCGGCAAATTCGTCCATCTGTAATCCGGCGGTCGTGGAGCCATACCCGTAGCTGCCCGTGCCGTCGTTGAGAAGCGTCCAGTTGTAGGCGCCATCGAGTGAGCCCTGGGACGATAACGGAATCGTCTGGTTGGTGATCTCCGTGCCGTCGATGTAGAGTTTCGTCGGGCCGTCCCGGTCGACGGTGAAGAGGAAGTTCTGCCACGCGCCGGGGGTCAAGGCGTTGTTTGCGGTGTGAATATCCAGTCGAGAGCCACCGGCGGCCTTGGTGTTGAAGTCAACCCGATTGCTTCCGTTAAACGCCACGTTGATTCCCGTGTTGCCGCCACTGTTCCAGCTCTTGTTACTGAAGAAGGCCGGGTCGCTGGAGTACGAATCGAACTTCATCCACAAGGACATGCTGAAATCGGTGCTTGTGCCGAATGCGGCCCCCAAGTCGTCGAGCAACGGAATGTGGCCGTCCCCATAGGCGGTCACACCGGCCGCCTCGCCGAACTTGCCGGCGGAGAAATTCACGGTGCCGATGATTACTCCGCCGCTGCCCGCGGCACCCGCGTCGGCGTTGCCGTCCAGGGGCAGGTGCGACATAAGCCCGTCGATCAGGGCTGCGCTGGCCGTCGTTGTAGCCACGCAAACGACCGTCAGTGCAGCGAGTCCAAGAATCCAGCGTTTCATGGCTTTCCCTCCAATAAGTGAAATGAGTCGCGCAAGGGCATGTACACCTCCGGGCGAGCGAACCGGCCAACACAGGTTCGAGTCTAACAACGGCTGCGGGGATTGCAAATATTTTTCTCTCCCCCAAAGAATAGGGCCCCCAGAAAGGTGGGGGCGGTGATTGAGATCGCAACTTTCACTTTCACTGGTTCAGCCTCCTGCCGCAGAAGGAAGCACCCCCCGGTTTACCGTTGATTCAACAGCGTCGTGGCCACGGCGGCGTCCATGATGATTCGGCTCCAGACCTTGAGCCGGGGGACTTCCAGCAGCGGGCGCAGCGCTTCGGCCTGCGGGTTGTGGCAGAGGCTGCAGCTTCGCGCGACCAGCACCATGTGTTTACCCCTTCGGGTCGCCATGTCGACGAAGTCTTCCAACTCGAAAAGGGTCACGGCGCGGAGGTCGTTTTCGTCTTCTTCGACGGGTCCGGTCGCCGAATAGGGCCGATACTGCACGTCACCCACCCATCCCCGGTCGCGGAGGTCGTCGATGGCCACGCCTTCCTTCTTCATCGACAACCAGAAGAGCGTGTGCTTTTCCGCGAAATCTCCCCGCGAACTCACGACGATGTCGATGTCGTCCTTCATGTCGAATGCTTCGCTGATCCCCGCCGCGGAGACAACCCGCTCGTAGTCGCCGCACGGCACCAGAGTCTCGGCAAAAAGGCCGACGCACCCGGCGACGAGCCGACGAGGGAAAAGGTGGAAGAAACTGTTGGGCGCGAATTCGGGATGGTCGACGGGGCCTCCGGCCGTGATCGCGTGGAGTTTCAGGCAGCGGTCGGGCAACATGGGGTCCGAGCGCATGAGTTCACCCAGGTATCGGGCCACGTCCAACGTGGCACGCCCCGGTCCGAGCCCCAGTCCGATCGGCCGCCGCCGGTTGGGGAGCATTTCCTCGATCAGCGACAACACCACTTCGGCTGCTTTGGCCGACACGTATTCGGCGGAAATCTCCCCCTCAAGACCGACGACGTCGATGGCCTTCGGGTCGAGGCCGAATTGGTCGGCTAAGCCCTTGGCTACCTCCTCGTGCATCGGCGGAACCATGCGGACCAGTTCGAGATCTCTCGCCTTGGCCAACATGGGGTAGATCGCTTCCCGTTTGTAATCCCGGTTGAATTCCTTGTTCAGCGTGGCGGCGATTTCGCTGACCTTCTTCTTCTCGCGAAAGAACAGGTCGCAAGCGCGGAAGTAAATCGCTTTGAGAACCTTTCTGTCCGGTGTCATAAGCGTCTCCGGGGGCTGTTGGCGTCTATCTCGACGGGCCGCCTGCTTCCATGTTTCCCCGAAATGTCTTCGGTTGGCAAGCCCCGGGGGAGAAATCCGGACCAGCCACCCACACAACGGATCTCCGAGGTGCCGCTGTGTGGCGACGCCAACGCCCGAGGGTGCCCGGCCGTGTCCTCACGGCAACAGATTCCAAAGCTCTTCCGCCAGATTCCCATCAAGAAAGAGCTGGTTGACCACGCCGCACTTGACGCACTGGTAGACTGCCTCGGCTTTGTTCCCCCCCACGGCAAGGAGGACGATCCCCGGCTTGGTTTCCTTGGTGGCCCGCCTGGCGAGGTCTTGCAGGAATTCGAGCGTAATGCCCGTCCAGCGTTGGGTTATGTCGTGGAGCTGCTGACGACCGCACGTACCCGAATCCGTTCGGGGCAAGAGTACCCCGCCGATATCCGCGCAGCAGAGCTCCTGGAGAACATCGCTTTCGACTCCCAGGCCGCCCGTCAACTCGGCAGCCCAGAAATGCTTCGCGTTGCCAATAGCACCGCAGCTCGTGATGATGGCGTCCAACTTCTCGATCAACGGTTCATCGTTCTTCACTTTCCCGAAGATCTTCCTGTAACTGGTGTTACGGTTGATCCATTTCTTCAGGGTCGGCAACTCCTTGTGCCCGAATTCCATGGCGAAGAACGCGGGCACCTCGGACAGGCTGTAGGAGATGGCCTCTCCGGAAAGCACACTCTCGGCCAACTCTCTCGCCAGGCGGGACGACGACGCGTTGGGCTGTTGATCGGATTCTCGTTTTCCCGTGGTCGGCAGGCAGACGGTCTCCCCCCGGCGCGACCGCCATCGTGGCTGACGCGAGATCGATCGTACCACCGAGGCAAGTGTCGAGCCACCCCACGAAACGCCGATGGTCTTGGCCGGTCGGAGCACCTCCGCAATACTCGGTCCCACGTTCTTAGCGAAGGCGTCGAGACGCCTGCTCCAAAGCTTCTCTTCGTTTTCCGACGGAGGGTTGTGCTCCAGTGTGGTCGCACCCTGCGTACTGACGATCTGGACACTATGTAGAGTTGGCTCAAATCCCTCTTGCTCCTGAAACTGTTGGAGCTTGTCCATGAGTGAGGGACCCTGCTGGCTGCCGAGCTGATAAATCAGAGCTTTGACATTTGGCTTGAACCGGTCTAATCCGCGGTCCTCCAGGACAACCTCTCTAAGGACCTGATAATTCCTCGCGATCTGCAACCGTCTTCCCACCGTGGCTTCAGCGATACGGAGTTTCCGGGCAATTTCCTTGTTTTGCCACCCCTGCGCGTGAAGTGTGGCGGCAGCCAAGAGGCGCACTAGTTCGCCTTCATCCCACTTCAACTCCGCAAGCAAGCTGTCCACCAGGCCATCTTCGGGAAACTCTCCCGCGGGTTGTGGCTTGAGCATAACAGCACCCCTCCTTTTACGGGCTAGGGCACGAAGATTCGACGGCCGACTGACTGATCCCATTCGTACTCGCCTCGCGGCTGGCTCACGGCGGCGTGACCGGGAATCAGGCCCGGCCGACGGCGGCCCGACGTCTCTGGCGCCGGTAAGATCCGCTCGCGCATTGTACCGGCGGTCGTGAATACTCGCAACCAATTGCCGCCAAGCCATTGCCGCCGCGAAAATAATTTCACGAAACCGGAGCGAGTGAAATCAATTAGTTTCACCGCCGGACGCATTGTGGAATCAAGGCGATTTTTATGGATCGACCGCGTTCCGCCGGTAGGCAACACGAGGCAATCCAAGTATTCTTCCATCAGGTGCCCTGGAAAGCATGGGGGTGACACACTATGGACCGTTCCGAGGAGACGAGCCATGAGCATGCTGGAAGTACCGCGACGCATCGCGAGCCTGCCGCCCGAGGCTCGGCGTAGATCTGAAAGGCTCTACGCCTTCGAGTGGGGCGAGGCTCGCAACCGGTGGCCGGCGGCAACACGAGCGAAGGCAGCGGAACGCTACGGATCACTGGATGCTCTTGAGCACCCGAAGATTCTGACAATGATAAACAGAATCGATGGAAGCGAGGCGACGTACGGTGGCAACCGGGCGAAGAGGCCGCGGTCTAGAACGAAAGGACAAAATCTGCTGGATTTGCTGGAGCCAGAAGAGCAGCGCATTTCGATCTGCCCCTTTTGTGAGCCGCTCAAGAACACGCCGGCGAATGTCTTCGAGAACGGAGAAGAGGCAAGAATCGTGGGCAAGACGTGCATGACGGCGGCCAACGCCTCTCCGTATTGCCTACCGCACGGGATGATCATTCCGGCAAATCATTCGCCAACGGACTTCACGCAAGAGTCGATCGTTGAAGTGTTCGAGGTGATGAACCGCTGGTACGAAGCGGCCGGTGCCGCAAATGCCCATAGATTCATGGGCTGGAATTGCCAGTGGCGAGCCGGAGCTTCCCTCGAGCATGCACACATGCACCTGCTGGCCAGAAAACACCGCCCATTTCCGGCCGAAAAAGCGGCAAGTGACCTGTCGGCGGCCTATTGGGCTATGCACCAGCAAGACTACTGGCAAGAGATGTTCGATGTTCACTGTGCGCTCGACCTGGGCTTCGAGACCGACCAGGGGGTGCAGATCCTAGCCAGTATCGTGCCGCTCAACGACGCTGAAGTGTTGATCATCGGCGACCGCGCCGACGAATCGCTGGCAACCGCGCTGTTCAAGGTACTCGAAGGCTATAAGAAGGCTGGTCTGAATACCTGGAATGTGGGCGTGATCATCCCGCCTTCCGACGAGCCAGAACGCGAAACTCGGTGCGGCAGCTTGCCCGTCATCATCCGCGTCGTGACGCGAGGGTCAACGGATGAACTGGCCAGCGACCTGTCGATTCTACGTCTGTTTCTCGGGTTCGATTGCATCGCGCTCGATCCGTACGAAGTTTTTCGGAACATCGCGCCGCACAAGACGAGGCCGTGAAGATGAACAAGAAGCAGAAGGTCGAGGCGCTGCGGGAACGCGCGGGCCGGCCGGAGTGGCTGGGGCAACTGATCGGTTTCGGTGTTCTGGCGTACCACTCACCCCTTGGCCCGCGCGCGGTTTCTTTCCGCCGACGGAGTTCGCCCCGCGATGACCCACGGTGCGAACACACAGTGACCGGAGAGTGCCCCTTGACTGTGACATGGAATAGTATTCCGCCTCTGTATCACACAACTGTGACTACGAATTGTAAATGAACAAGGACTTATAATTTACGGCAAAATAGTGTATGTGTAATTGACAGTCACTCATTGTGTGATACGCTGTTTATTCCAGTGCTCCAGGAGTTTCATCGTTCGCCACCACAGCGATTCGGCCTGGCGAGAATGACCGCCCGCCTGGTCCGGTCGCGTTTTCCCCAAGGAACATCGGCCCATGACAAGAGCGATGCGTTTTTGCCGGATTGACGGTAACGGCCGGCAGACTGCCGAGGTTCTGCGCGGTCCCACCTATCTCTCGGCCGACGGCCCGCGGCGCGCGACCCGGACCGACACCGCTGAAGTCGACGCCGGCGAGGTGCTCCTCGTGCCCGTCGCCTCGAATCGCCACGCCCTGACGGCGTTGATCGTGCCGGACGGCTGCTCGGCGATCGTCTCGATCAACCGCCAGCCGCTGGCTCGCGGACTCCACGAAGTCGGCCATGGCGACCGGCTCGATGTGGGCACGCTGACTGCCTTCCTGGCCGAGGACCAACAGGCCGAGGTCGTCGCCTACGATCCGGCCCTCCACGGTGAAGACCAACGATGCGCGCGGACCAAGACCCGTCTGAAGTCGGGTGACCGCATCGTTCGTTGCCCCGGATGCAATACCGTCTACAGCGAGCGTGCCTGGGGCTTGGAACGGCCGTGCGAAATCTGCCGCCACGATCCGACCGCCCGACCGTGGGAACCGCCGCCGGAGCAACACGGTCGCTGCGGCCTGAACGAACTGCTCGACCTGGCCCAGAACCAGAACGCCACATCGTAACCGCCACGCGAGGACAGCCCCATGGGGGAGAGCCAAGATGACAAACCCGAGCGTCTCCGAGACGGCGTCGGACCGGACCCCCGCCAAATTCGGACACCTGCCGAGAACCAGCCCGTTCCGGGAGGCCCCGGCCCGCTTTGCGGCCTGGTTGCTGTCCTCGTTAACGGTGATAGGCGCCGGAATGCTCGGCCAACGGATCACGACGGAGGCGGTTCGTGCCGGTGCGCGGGTCCATCTCGTTGACCCGGACGTCGTCACCGACCCCTTCAAGCTGGGCCGCCGGTTCGGCGAGACCGGCCAGTTCAAAGCCGTGGCGGTGAAAGCCGCGGCCGATGCTATTCGACCGGGATACGTCGCGCCCTGGGTCACCGACGCCCGCCATCACGGCGTGGGCGCCTACGCCTCGACCGGCCTGATCCTCGATGCCAGCGATGATCCCACGCTGGCCGTCTTCTTGACGACCGTTTCCAACGGGATCGGCGTGCCGCTGATTCGCGTGGCCGTCGACGGATCGGGCACGCGGGAGTGCGGTCGTGTGTTGATTTCCCACGGGTCGTTCCCGGCGGCGTGCCAGGTGTGCAGTTGGAGCGCGCGACACCTGCTGCGAACACCGCCGCGTACCCCGTGTCCCAACCGTCCGGCGGAAATTCCGCCAACGATCGCCACCGGTGCCACGGCCGCCGTGCTGGCCGGCGTGGGCCTGCTGCAGGCGATGCGGTTGGCCGTTGATCCGGCGTCGTTTGTCAATCGCGAGATCATCGTCGACCTCGACAACTTCGGGATCCACGAATTCCGCCTTCCGCGTTCGGATCGTTGTATCTCGGGGCATCGGCGCTGGTCGTGGGAGAACGTCGATCTTCGCGCCCGTGAGTTGACCGTCGGCGACGCGTTGGATTTGCTTGCCCGGCGCTGCGGCACGGCCGTACCCCTGGAAGCGTTCAACCACCCACTCTGGACGGCCGCCCGGTGCGGCGGGTGCGGTGCCGGGCATCGGGCGGTGGGCAGTTCCTGGGCGACGCCGCCGGTGTGTCGGTTCTGTGGTGAGCAGGCCGGCTGGGCCCCCGGTAGCGACCGGCGGGCTCTCGATTTGGCCCAGGCTACTCGGCTCGGCGTACGCGATTCCACGCTGTTGGAGTTGGGTTTGCCCGAGCGGGGCGCGATGCTCGTCGGGCGAGCCGATGCCGCGTTGCCGGTTCGCCTCGTCCTCGACTGAAACGATGTCCGTAAGAACCCAGGAAGAAGAGAGGAGCCAACATGTCCGATCCTCACGACCCGACCCCCGAGGACATCGCCCGGCAACTGGACGCCATGCTGGGCCGGTTGGGCCCCGGGATGATCGACGACGCGCCGGTCGACACGCTCGAAGGGCAACTCGCCGACGAGTTCTTCCAGAACAACTACGAGGAAGCCGGGGAGACACTGCTGTCGAAGACCGACAAGTTGCAGGTCACTCCTTACGGCTTTCCCCCGCGGTCATTTCGATTCCGGCTCGATCGACCGTATATCAAGCAAGCCGAGCCGGGCGGTCCGCTGGCGGTGAGCGAGGGGCCGGTGACCGGGGAGATCTTCTACCGCCGCGACCTGTTTTCGATGTCGCAGCCGCGGGAGATTCCCACCGTGGCCGTGGTTTTGAGCAGGCACCTCAGATTTTTTCACCCCAATGTGTCTCTGCGGACGGGACACGTATGCATCGATCTTGACGGCGTCGTTTCGCTGGAGTGTCTTTGCCACTCGCTGGTGGCCATCCTTTCGTTTAGCGTCTTTCGGTGCTCGTCGCCGCTGAACCGGGACGCGGCGCGGACGTTTGCCGAGCGGGCGGACGAGATCCTGCGCGACTTACCGCCGATGGAGCCACTTTACTGATCGACCGTGCTTCAAAACGCCGGGCACGAGTACCTGGGCTAAACATTCATCCCACGAAGGTAAAAGCATGAGTGACCTTATAGACAAGCTCTTCGCCAGTCGTGGCAAAGCGGCCAAGTCGGTTCTGGCCGGCTTGCCGGGAGTGCGGATACCGGCCGGACGGGAAGGCGTCTTGCAGGCGGGCAACGCGGAAGCCCGGATCGTCGAGGAAGACGACTGGCTGTACGTGGTTGCGTCGATCAAAAAGCCCCCCGACCCGGCCGAGGCCATGCGCCGCAACGGCGAATTGCCGGGCAACCAGCGTTTCGCCCGACAGAAACAGGGTGTGCGGTTGATCGCCGACACGCAGGTCGACGGCGCGGCGCATCTTCCCGACACGTTCGCCGAATTCCGCGCCGGACTGGGCAGCGTCGCATCCGGTCGCGCCGCGAAATGGAAACGCCCGTCACCGGTCGCCGAGGAACCGCCCGCTGCCGAGGAACCGCCGGTCGAGGGAGATACGGTCGACGCGCTACTTTCGCAGTTGGGCTGGGGTGACGACCGCGTCGTGCGGCTGGCGAACGAGTGGGAGTTGCGACCCCGGCACGGCGGCCGTCCCTTTCCGGTTCGGCTCGAGGTGGCCGCCGGCAATCTCCGCATCCACCAGACCGTACTGACGGTCGACCGACCGAGCCGGCCGGCGGTCGCCGACGCGGCGCTGCGGCTCAACGGACAGGTCCGGTTTGCCCGATACGTGTTGGCCGACGATCGGCTCGTTGCCGAGTCGCTCTTGCATGCGGGATTGTGGCATCCCCGTTGGATTGCCGAAGCGGCCAATGCGGTTGCCGTGGCCTGCCGCCACGCCAGGCCGCTGGAGTTGCTCACCCGGGGTGAGGAAGTCCGGATGTGGTATTGCCGCCTCTTCAGACTACCCGTTCCGTTGTAAGTCCGTTTCAACCACCATTTTGAAAGGAGGTGTGCCTAATGGTAGCCATGGTAACCATGACGGACGTCTCGCGTCAGCGACGGCTTCCCCTGGACACAGGGGAAGACGGACCGCTGTCGCCGCGTCACACGGTCGGGCAGGCCGTCGACCGCTACGTCGACGAGATGGTCGACCCGGCCGAGTTCCACCGTGACAGTCATTGGTGGGCTTACAGCCGCGGTGTCAAGCTCGACGCGAAAACCCGTATCGGGGATCTCGCGCCGGAGGACGACACCTGGCTGGTGATGCCGGAAACCAGTGCTGGCCGGCGTTAGCCCGAGGCGACGCAACGGTTGGCGGAGGGCCGCTTCCCGGTGGCCCTTCGCCTCTTCAACACATCTTCGGAGGAATACCCGATGAGCGTGACGATGAAGCAGCGGCGATTCGACTTCTTCCTCGAACTGCGCACGACCAACGACCCTCAGGCGGCGCCGGTCCACGTCGAGAACGTGAACGACGATCTGAACGATCTCGTCCAGCAGACGCACGTCGCCGGTGTGCTGGCCGAGAAGTTGCCGCTGGACCCCTCGGCCGAGATCGAAGTCGACGTGGTCCCCCGTTGGCTCCAGGCGGAACCCTTTGTCGATAGCGTCGACGTGACGCTGTCGGTCGTCGACGGGGAAACGTCGTACGGCAAGTCGTTTCGCGGCGGGCGATGGATTCGCCGAGCCGGCCTGCGCCTGGTCGAGTTGCGATCCCAGGGCCAGTTGGGCCAGGAGGAAACGGCCTACCGCTCGCTGGTGGCCACCGCGTCCAAGGATCATGGGTCCAAGGATCATGGGTCCAACGGTCATGGGGTCGCACTGCGCCCCCCGGCGCTTGAGATCCCGCCGATCGAAGATCGAACGCTGGAGGCAATGGGCATTCGCCGGCTGACCAGCGGGACCCTGGCCGCGCACCGCCCGATTTTGGTCAACCGCCAGTTCGAGCGGGACGTGATCGAGCGGACGCGGGACACGGGGTTGACGGAAACGGGCGGCGCCGTGTTGGGCCGCTACGTGCGATTGCCCGAAGCGTTGCCCGAGACCGAGACGCGGATCGTCACCGTGTTGTCGGCCAGCGTCTGCGACGCGCGACACGAAGGAACTTCGGCCCAGTGGCACATCTCACCCGACGCGTTGGCCGAGGCGGCCGAACTGGCCGAGATCAGCGGTCAGCGGGTGATGTCGGTCTGGCACAGCCATCCGTTTTGCGACAAGGCGTGCGAGAAGCGCGACACGTGCCAGGCCGTCGTGAGCCCGGCGTTCTTCTCGACCGAAGACTGTCAGATGGCCGAGACGCTTTTCCCCTCCCGGGCCTCGGTGTTTCCCGTGTCGGGTAAGACGGCCGTCGGCCAGGCCGACCCGCTGTTGGTGATCCACGGCTGGGACGACGGCCTGAAACCCGTTCCCTGGAGGCGTTATGAAGACTGAGCGACGGTAGCTGTCCCCGAATCAGAGGAACTTTCGACAAGGAGAAGACATGCCCAACGAAAACTCCCGAGATCCGTTCGAGCCGATTGCCGGTTTGACGCGTCACGAACATCGCGAACTGATGCGTATTGTGCAGCGCATTCATCGCGGCGAGGAGGTACCGGCGATTGCCGAATTGCTCAAGGACCGCGGTCGGGCCATCCAATCGGTCGACGAAGCGCGGGAGGCAGCGGAGAAGTTGGAGAAGATGCTCACCGGCTTGCTCCAAGCCCAGCCCATGCTCTGCCGGCTGGAAACGCTGTACGAGCAGGCCGACGGCTCGGTGCGGGCGGTGGTTCGGCCGGGCAGCGGACCCGCGCTGCCGGTCGCCATCCACCCGAGCGTCGACCTGGACGATCTCCGCAACCTGAAGCGTTGGGATTACGTCCTGGTCGCCCAGAAGGAGATGGTGGTGATCGGGACCTGGGCCGACGACCCTTTTCTCTGGAAGGAGGCCCAGGGCGACGTTGTCGAGTTTCGCGGCTACTACGAGGGGCAGCGGGACATGGCCTGGATTGCCCCGCAGGGTCGGCCCGAGAGCATCGTCCATCTCGACGCGTCGCTTTGTGAACAGGACCAGGAACTTGCCCTCGGCGCGTCGCTGGTGCTACAGCGCGACGCGCCCCATTGGGCCATCGCCAAGTTGACCAAGGATGTGGCCCAATCGCGGTACAAGGTGCCGGTCGAAACGCTCAACGCCACGCTCGACGATCTGGCGGGGCTGGACGACGTCGCCGAGCAATTGCTGGAGAAGATCCTCATCCGCGCCATCTTCCACGAGCTTCGCGAAAGCCTCGATCTCGACCGCTTGCGCGGCGTTCTTCTTCATAGCAAGAAGCCGGGCCAGGGTAAGACCGCGCTGATCCGGGCCCTGGCCCCCGACATGTACCGGCTGGGCCGGAAACGCGGCTTCGACTTCGAGTTGTGGTCCGTCCAGCCCAACGAGTTGAAGTCGAAGTGGCACGGTCAGGACGGGCAAAACGTGCGCGATCTTGACGCCAGCGTCCGCGCCAGAATCGCGGCCCAGGATCCCGCCCGCCAACTCGTGCTGTGGATTTACTTCGACGAGTGCGACTCGCTCGGCTCGCGAACCAGCACGAACCATCAGGTCACGTCGTCGGCGCAGAACGACGTCGTCCAGTCGCTGCTGCCCGTGTTGGACGGCCTGCAGCACGATGCCCAGGAGGAAGAGGGACGGGCGTGCGTGCTATTTTGGGGGCTAACCAACAACTTGGGGGGTGTCGACTCGGCGCTGCGTCGTCCGGGCCGGTTCGGCGACCTGGTCCTCGAATTTCCCGACTACTCGATTGACGCCGCCGAAGCCATCCTCTTCAAATACGCGCGCAAGGCGTCGATCCCTTACTCCATCGACGGCGAGGTGCTCTCCGGCGTCTCGGAGGAAGAGATCCGCCGTCAGGTGTTGCAGCCGGCGCTGGCCCGTGTCTTCGATGCCCCGGTGATGTACTACACGGTCGAGAGCCACGGGCAGCAGCGCAAGGAAGTCACGGCCGGCGAGGTGCTCTCCGGCGCGTCGTTTCGAGGGGCGATGAACGCGGCGAAGGAACGGGCGGCGGTGCGCAAGCTCCGGGGTCACGGCACCGCCGGGGTGACCCTCGACGATCTGACCGAGGCGCTGGTCGAGCAAAGCCGCTCGGCGGCCGGTCAACTGGTCGACGATCAGGCCGCGCTGCGACGGATTCTCGACGTGAAAGGAACGATTCTCGATACCGGAACCATGCCCCTGGAAGATCTCCAGGAACACCGCTATCTGCGGCTTCAGGCTGGGTAACCACCCAGCAGCCTGGTGAAAAAGGGGACACTAACGGAAACGTGTGCCACTGCTTGCTTGCAAGCAGTGCCTTTTTGCGGGATTCCATACCCAAATCCGCGGCACTGCCTGCAAGCAAGCAGTGGCACACGGCTTCTTCAACGGTCGAAGGATTCAACGAAAAGGAACACCCCGTGACGATCAAGAAATTCGTCGGCGACGACTGCGAGCTTTCCACCAACGGCAAAGACCCGCGGGGCAACCAAATGGACTCCTGGGACGCGGCCGGCGCGATCCTGGAGTACTCCGGCGCGGCATTTGCCGGGTACGGCTGGTCGGACTGGACCGTTCGCCGCTCTCAGCAAAACTCCTGGTACAACAGCTCGTCGTACAACAACTCCTGGTACGGCGGTTCCGGCGGCGGCTTCAACCGCTACGACTCCAACCGGCACTGGCTACCGGGCGGCGGCTGCCAGTACTGCGATCTCGGCAAGGTCGAGGTTTGCAGCGGCGAGACGCTTGCGTCGAGCGACTACGCCGCCCGCCATCTGGCCAATTTGAAAATTGCCGAGGCGGCGCGCCGGGCGGCCGAGGCGGCGAAACCCGGGGCCCGTTACCAACTCAGCGCGGCCAACGTCGACCCGCGCGACCCGGCGACCAGTTGGGGTACCCACTTCAACGTCCAGATCGACCGCTGCCTGTGGGAAGATCTGCATCACGACCTGCGGCGGCCCAACGTACTGGCCTTCGTCGTCTCGGCGCTGGCCGCCTCGACGGTCATGTTCGGCTCGGGATACCTGCTGCCGCTGGCCGGCGGCGAGGTGATCTACAGCCTCAGCGCCCGGGCACCCCACCTGAGCAAGCTCAATTCGCTGTCCACGACCGTGGCGTTTGCGCGCGGTATCCTCAACAGCCGTCGTCAGGGTTTCAGCGAAGAGGAACGTCAGCACCTAATCAACTTCGACTACAGCCCCTTAAGCGCCCGGCTGCGATGCGTCGTGGTGCAGGCGCTGTTCGCGGCGGCCGAGGAAGGATACTGTGGGCTGAATCTATTGGACCCGGTCAAGGCGCTCCGCACGTGGAGTTTCGGCCTGGACATGCAAAGCGGCCGGCTTGCGGAAACGGCCACCCTGGCCGACGGCCGCCGGCTCACCTTGCCGCAATACATGCGCGAGCTTTGCACCGTGCTGCTGGAGATGGTCTCCAGCGGGCTGATCGGCGAGGACGTCGTGCCGGAGGCCGGGGAGTTGCTGCCGCTGGTGATCGAGCTGACGCATCAACTCGAAGCCGGTGCGCTGGCCCGGTGCGCTCGGCACCTCGATTGGGCCATCGTGCTGCTGTTCGTGTTGAACTCCTGCACCGGCAACGACGTCTCGTGGGGTGACCCGGCAACCCGCCTGGCCTGCTTCGACTACAGCAACACGGATCCCGAGCGAGGCTGGTTTTGGAAACTCTGGGAGGCCGGTGAAATCGATCCGTTGGTCACCCCCGAGGAGGTCGATCGGGCGATCGTCGAACCGCCGGCCGAAAGCCGCGCGTGGGCCCGTGCCGCAATGGTCCGCCGCTTCGGCGACCAGATCACGGCCATCGACTGGGATCACGTCGAGCTGAGGCGCGAAAACGCGACCTCGCGCTGGGCGAATCGCGTGCGGATCGAATTGCCCGAGCTGGAATCGCTTAATCGGGCCGAGTTCGAGCCGATCGTTTCGCAAGCCCGCGACGTCGATCACCTCGTCGAGCTGCTCGACCATCGGACCCCCGTGGCCCAAACGGAACCGGTGATGGAGATAACCGGGCAGTTGGCCTTACCCGAGCCGGCGTCGACCGGCAGCCCGTCGACCGAAGATACGCGGGCCGAAGCCACGGACTCGGAAGCATCGGAAAACACGCAATAGAACCAGCGCGAGCAACATGCCGCTTCACGGTTTCCCCCACCCGCCAACCATGGTAGTAGGAGAAGGATCATGAGCCACGAGGAACTCTACGAGCAAATGGCCGAAACGACGCCGATTTCGAGTCAACAGCAGTCGGGGCCCCCGGCTTCCAACGAGGGAATGCTTCAAGAGGTTCACTCGATCGGAAACGTCGCCCGGAATGCCAGCCGGAATTGCCGAAAGGGCAAGGAGGCGGCACGCAAGATGGATGAGATCCAAAACGGCCCGGGGCAGTAAGGACACGACCATCGGGAGAGAATAGCCATGCAGTTCTTGTTCAGTACCGATTTCGAGCTTTGCACGGTCGTCGAGGGCACGCTCGATCCCCAGCGCCGGAAGATGGCCCTGGAGCGGTTGTTGGACGTGATCCGGGATCAAGTGCCCTGGTTGCGTGGCCCCTCGGGTCTTTTCACGCCCTACGGCCGGTTCTACATCGACCTCAACCAGCATTTCGAAGCCGCGTTGCCGGAGTGTGATTCGCCGTACATGCTTGCCACGCTACACGAGCAGGTTTGCCGTTTGCTCCGCAAAGCGGTCGACTCTCTGCAAAGGCGGTGGCGCATCGGGATTTCGCTGGCCAACAATAACCATAGCGGTGTTTTCCGGCCCAATCATCGCGACATCTGGGGGTTCCACGAATGCTATCTCGTCGACGTCCACCCCCGCAACCTGCCCGAGGACCTCGTCCTTCCCTTCCTGGCGACTCGCGTGTATCAGGGCAGCGGCGTGATCATGTATCCCAGCGGCACGTATCTGGCCGGCGCACGGGCTCATTGCATGGATCGGGCCGTCGGCGGGGCCACGCACGAGCATGGCCGACGCGCGATCCACTCGACGGCGCGCGACGAAAATCACATGGGTCCGGACCCCGATCGCTTTCGATACCATTTACTGCCGGCCGACGGCCATCGCGCCCATTTCAATCTGGCCTTGCTCTTCGGTGCCAGTGCCTTGACCTGGCGGGCCATCCTGGTCGACCGGCAATTGAAGCGCCGATTGCCCCGGTTGGTAAGCGCCGGCGACGGCTGGACCAATGTCCTGCGACGATTCAACGTGCTCGCCAAACCGGGTCAGCCGCCTCGCGTCGATCCGCTGGTCGTGGCCACTCAGCGCGAGTACCTGGCGGCTTGCCGGCGTTTGGTCGACGGCAAGAAGCAATCGCCGCCTTGGGCCGGCCGAGTGCTTCGCGACTGGTCCGACACGCTCGACGCCATGGAGCACGGCGATCGGGCCTGGTTGGCCGCCCGATTGGACGCCTTTCTGAAACACAAGTTCTTCTCCTTGATCTTACGTGATCGCGGTAAACAATGGACCGACCTGATCGGCGACAAGCAGTTATGCGCGGAAATGGAACTGATCAACCACTCCTACCACGAGATCACCGACCCGGACTCGTACTTCGACCAACTGGAAGAGGCCGGCGAGTTGGCCGATCAAGTGGCCCCGACCGTGGCGCCGGGCTCCGAGCCCAATATCCCACAAACCGAAACCCGGGCCAAAGCCCGAGCCCGGTTCATCGTCGAAAACGCCGGCGATAGGAATCTTGTCATGGATTGGGGCCACGTGGTCGACCGGCGCGGCCGGTGCAGGACGCTCTGGAATCCGTTCGGACAAGTCTACAGCCAATGGGAAGAGGAGGGGCCGCCGTCGACGGAGATCGATGGTCTGGTGAGCCGAATGCTTCTGAGCCGTCGCTCGGACGAGATACCTTTCTAACACTCCGGTTGAGACCCTCGCGGCGCCGCGTTATGATTGTTCTTCGTAACTGAATTCGTAAGAATTCAGAGAACCCCCCAGTTCCACGACTGAATTCTTACGAATCCGGCTACCGGGTGCCCCTTGCTAAGCCCCTCCGAATTTCGCGATCTGGTCAGCGGTCGGCGTCGCGGCGCGATGGCCGCGATGCTGCGGCTTGGGCTGCGCCTCGTCGAAGTGCCCTACACGCTGGCCGTGCGGTGGCGAAATCGGCGGTACGATCGACACAAGGTCACGGTCCACCGCGTTGGCGTGCCGGTCGTCAGCGTGGGCAACCTGACGCTCGGCGGTACCGGCAAAACGCCCATGGTCCAGTGGCTCGCCCGATGGTTCGGACAGCACGACGTACGGGTGGGTATCGTCAGCCGGGGTTATGGAGCGGAGGCCGGATCGCGCAACGACGAGGCCATGGAGCTGGAAGAGAAGTTGCCCCGTGTGCCGCATCTTCAGAACCCCGATCGGGTTGCCGCCGCACGAAAGGCCGTCGAGAAGCGCGACTGCCAACTGATCCTCCTGGACGACGCCTTCCAGCACCGGCGTATCGCCCGCGATCTCGACATCGTGCTGATCGATGCCCTGGAACCGTTCGGATTCGACCACGTTTTCCCCCGGGGTACGCTACGCGAACCGCTCTCGGGACTGCGCCGGGCCGATCTGGTCGTCCTCACCCGGGCCGACATGCTCACGCCGGATGAGCGGATCAACATCGCGATGAAACTGGAAGCATACGTGTCGGATATTCCTTGGATCGAAACGGCCCATCACCCCCAAGCATTGCGGTCCCATGACGGAGTCGAGGCACCGCTGGAAAGCCTGGCGGGAAAACGGGTTGCCGCCTTCTGCGGCATCGGCAATCCGGCCGGCTTCCGCCATACGCTGGATACGTGCGGCTTCAACGTAACCGCTTTCCGCGAGTTTCCCGATCACCACGTCTACCCGCAGAACGACCTCGACGATCTGCGGCAATGGGCCGAGTCGCTCGACGTGTCGGCCGTCCTCTGTACGCACAAAGATCTGGTCAAGCTCGGCATCGGCCGCTTCGGACACCACCCGTTGTGGGCCGTGACCGTGGGGATGGAAATCCTCGGCGGTCGACAGGCCCTGGAGGACCGGCTGCGGGGGCTGCTGAAACCAGCGTAGGCGGTCCAACTGATTCCCCAGGCTGCCTCCCCTGTTTGGGTGGAAATTGGTATTGGTCGCGTTGCCGGGGCGGGGTATTCTACGGGTCGCTCTTTGCCGGCTGATTATTCACGGCCCAAGGGATTCGGCGACAGCCCGTTTCATCGTAACCCGAAGCGTCAGCGAGGGAGTTCCCTCGCTGACGCTTCGGGTTTCCAAACGAACCCCCGACGGACAATGCGGCCCATGAACGTAGGCATTTTTCTGCCCAACTGGCTCGGCGACGTGGTCATGGCCACGCCCACCTTGCGGGCGCTGAGGAAACACTTCGGCGCCGAGGCGCATCTGGTGGGCATTATGCGACCCTATCTGGCCGAGTTGCTCCAAGGCACCGGCTGGCTCGACGAGCAGTGGTTTTACCACAAACGGGCGAAAGACCCGCGGCAGCGACCGCGGGCGCTGATTCGGCGTATGCGGCGGCAGGGCTTCGATCTGGTCGTGTTGCTACCCAATTCGTTCAGTACCGCCTGGATCGCCTGGCGGGCGAAGGCACGAAAACGTATCGGTTACGTCCGTTATGGTCGCGGACCGTTACTCACCGGCAAGGTCTATCCCAAGGGTGACCGGCCGATGGTCGACTACTACCTCGAGTTGGCCCGGGCGGTGGGATGTGCCGAGGAGTCGCGGCAGTTGGAGTTGGCCGTGACCGACGACGACCAGCACACCGCCGATCAGGTGTGGGACGATTTGAACCTGCCGGCCGACGGGCGTGTGATCACCTTCAATTGCAGCGGTGCCTACGGAGCGGCCAAGCTCTGGCCGGTCGAACACTTCGCCGAACTGGCCGGGCGGATCGTCGACCGCATGGACCACGACGTGCTGGTGATGTGCGGTCCCGCCGAGCGGGAGATCGCCCGAGATATCGTCCGTCTGGCCGGGCACCGCCGGGTTGTCTCCATGGCCGATCAGCCGCTGGGGATCGGCACGGCCAAGGCATGCATGGGGCGATCGCGACTGATGGTCTCTACCGACAGCGGCCCGCGGCACGTGGCCGCCGCGATGGGCCGGCCGGTGGTCACGATGTTCGGCCCGATGCTGCCGGTGTGGAGTGAAAACCCAACCGTTCGGGCAGCCAACCTGGTGCTCGACCTGGACTGTATCGGCTGTCACAAGCGGGCCTGCCCGCTGGGCCATCATCGGTGCATGCGCGACCTGAGCGTCGATCGGGTGTTCGGCGAAGTTCAGCGGGTTGCCAGCGGGGCGGTCGACCATGAAGTGGCCGGCGCGAAGTCCCGCGCCGTGTAGCGTGCCATGGGCGCATTGGGGTGCCT